>NZ_JBHVDD010000011.1:0-138256 GCF_042802995.1 Streptomyces sp. NPDC057438 | reverse complement strand
CGCGTCCGGGGGGGGCGCCAGTGGTGCGGCGCCCCGCGCGGCTCTGGGGATGGTGCGGGTAGGGGTCAGCCGGAGTAGGTGCCGGACTTGACGGCCTTCCACTCGCCGCCCTCGACGGCGTAGACGGTGAGCTGCTTGTTGGTGGCGTCGCCGTACTCGTCGAAGGAGACCTTGCCGGTCACACCGTCGAAGGAGACGTTCTGGACGGCCTCGGTGACCTTGGCGCGGGCGTCGTCCGGCAGCTTGCCGTTGTTGTCCTCGACGACCTTCTTGACGGCCTCGATGATCGCCCAGGCGGAGTCGTAGGAGTAGCCGCCGTAGGCCTCGTAGGCCTCCTTGTAGCCGGCGGTCTTGTAGTTGGCGACGAATTCCTTGGCGGAGTCGAGTTCCTCGACCGGGGCGCCGACGGAGGTGGCGAGGTCGCCGGTGCCGCTGGCGCCGGCGAGCTTGATGAAGTCGGCGCTGTAGATGCCGTCACCGCCGACGACGGGGACCTTGGCGCCCGCGGCCTTGATCTGCTTGCTGAGCGGACCGGCCTGCGGGTACTCGCCGCCGTAGTAGACGACGTCGGCGCCGGAGGACTTGACCTTGGTGGCGACCGCGGAGAAGTCCTTGGTGTCGGGGTCGATGTGCTCGGTGCCGACGATCTTGCCGCCGAGCTTCTTGAACTCGTCCGAGAAGGTGGCGGCCAGACCGGCGCCGTAGGTCTTCTTGTCGTCGATGACGAAGACCTTCTTCTTCTTGGCGTCCGTGAAGACGTACTGCGCGGCGAACGGGCCCTGGATGGCGTCCGTGGTCGCGGTGCGGAAGTACGACTTGTACGGGCGGACCTTGCTCTTCTGCCAGTCCGGGCCCTGGGTCAGCGCCGGGTTGGTGTTGGCCGGGGAGACCTCGACGAGCTTGGCGTCGTCGAAGACCTTCTGCATGGACTCGGCCACGGAGGAGTTCAGCGGGCCGACGACACCGAGGACGCTCTTGTCGGCGACGAGCTTGGTGGCGTTCTGCTGGCCCGAGGAGGGCTGCGCCTGGTCGTCGAGGGCCTCGATCTTGAAGGTGACGCCTTCGACGTACTTCTCTTTGTTGGCCGTCTTGGCGGCGAGGTCCACGGAGTTCTTGATGCCGAGGCCCAGCGCGGACAGGTCGCCGGTGAGCGGGGCGTCGACGCCGATGACGACAGTGGTGCCACTGCCGGTGTCCGAGCCGCCCTTGTCCTCGTCGCGCGAACCACAGGCGGTGAGAGTGAGTGCTCCCGCCGCCAGCGCGGCGGTGATGGCTATGAGCGAACGTTGACGCACGATCAGTCCTTTCCCTGGCACGGCCCTTCCTGTTTGAAAGGGGCCGAGTCGAGCGCTGGGCCGAAGACGTGACTTCGATTCCTGTGGCGCGGTGACTGGCCGTGACTCTAAGCGGGTGTAGGGAATGTGGAGGAGAGTCTGGCCAAGGCTGTGACGCTCTTGTTATGACACGAGGTAATGCAGAGCGGTACTCAGTGGGTGGTTGCGCGGAATTCGGGCTGATTCGCCCTGTCCACATGGTGAGAATGTGCAGGGTCGACGCGGGTAGGTTCAGGAGTGTTCACGCTTTTGGTGATGACGAAGAATCGTTGCTACAGGCGACTTGAAGGGCGTCCGAGAGGTCCCGCGTGTAGCGCTCGCCCAGCATGAAACTGTGCGCTTCCATTGCGCGCATATTACGTAGAGTTACGTCCAGGAAAGGCAGCCCGGGGTTCTCGGGCGCTGTTTCGCATGCGGTGACGCGCATGGTGACGACGATCCGCCGGGGTGTGTTGGTCCCGATCCGTACCGGAGTGCGCGGGTCGGTGCGCAGGGAGAGTCCCGCGTAGGGCTGGGTCATCCGCTCGACGGTCACCGGGGGGCCGGACAGGAGGCGCATTTCCACCTCGAAACGGAAGCTCGTGCGGGGCGCTCCGGCGGGCGGGGCCACCCGGCCGAGATAGACGACGCCGATCGCCTGGGAGGGGTAGGGCGGTGCCGTCGCCCCGGGCCGCGGTGCCGGCTCGGGCCGGGTGGCGTACAGGTAGCCGCCCGCCAGCGCGACGGCGGCCACAGCCGCCGTGAGCACGGCACGGCGGTGGAGGGTGTATCCCCGCCCGCACCGCCCGCGGGGAGGGGCCGGTGCGGCCCCCGGGCCGGCGTCGACGACGTCTGTGGGGTGGGTGCCCTCGCCCGGCTCCACGGGACCGATCCCGCTCACCGCCACGGTTCCTCGCCCGGCCCGCCCGAGCGGTACCACGCCGCGCAGTCCGTCCGCGCCCGCCGTTCGATCAGCCGGTCCTCGGCCCGGGGGCCGGTGCGCCCGCTCTCCGCCCGTGCCGCGTCCACGATCTTCCGCAGGATCTCGTACTGCCCGTTCGACAGCCCCATGGACTGGTAGTCGCCGTAAGTGCCGGTGTCCAGCACCTCCCGCGCCCAGTACGCCACGATCGTCGCGCACACCTCCTCGCGCGGGGTGGCGGACGGGGACGGTGAACCGCCGTCCCGTGCGGACGCGGCTCCGTCCGGCGCCGCGCACCCGGCGGCCAGGACACCGATCAGCACCGCCAGGCCGAGCACCAGCCCCGTCCGGGGCGCCCTTCCCGTTGCCATGCCCCGACGCTAGGGCCTGTCCGCCGTGCGGGACCAGAGGCGAAGTGGCCTTCGCTCCCGCCCGCCCCCCGTCCGCACGCATCAGTCGGACGTCTCCGTCCGCTCGCCCGCGGTCCCCGGGGCGTCGCGCAGCAGGCAGGTCAGGCGGGCCGTGCACACCCGCCGGCCGGCCTCGTCGCTGACGACGATCTCGTACGTGGCCGTCGAGCGTCCCTGGTGCAGCGGGGTGGCGACACCGGTCACCAGTCCGGAGCGGGCACCCCGGTGGTGCGTGCAGTTCAGGTCGACGCCCACGGCGATCTTGGAGCTGCCGGCGTGCAGCATGGAGCCGACCGACCCCAGCGTCTCCGCCAGCACGGCGGACGCGCCGCCGTGCAGCAGCCCGTACGGCTGGGTGTTGCCCTCCACCGGCATCGTGCCGACGACCCGGTCCGCCGACGCCTCGACGATCCGCACGCCCATGCGCGTGCCCAGATGCCCGGCGGAGAACATCGCCACCAGGTCGATGCCGAGGGCCGCGTACTCGTCGATGACCTCTTGCGGGAACTTCACGTGGTGCTGCTCGCCCATGGGGCTCCGTCCGTCCTCGATCGAAAGCGCCGCCGGCGGTCGCGCGCCGGCCCCTGAGCAAACGCTCAGTCGGTCGACGATTGTTCCAGACGGACCACGACGGACTTGCTGGCCGGGGTGTTGCTGGTGTCCGCGGTGGAGTCCAGCGGCACCAGGACGTTGGTCTCCGGGTAGTAGGCGGCCGCGCAGCCGGCGGCCGTCGGGTAGTGCACCACCCGGAAGCCGTCGGCCCGGCGCTCCACGCCGTCCCGCCACTCGCTCACCAGGTCCACGTACGAGCCGTCCGCGAGGTTCAGCGCCCGCGCGTCCTCGGGGTTGACCAGGACGACCCGACGGCCGTTCCTGATGCCCCGGTAGCGGTCGTCCAGGCCGTAGATCGTGGTGTTGTACTGGTCGTGCGAGCGCAGCGTCTGCAGCAGCAGACGGCCCTCGGGCAGCCGCGGGTACTCCACGGGGGCGGCCGTGAAGTTGGCCTTGCCGGTGGCCGTGGGGAAGCGCCGCTCGTCGCGCGGGGCGTGCGGGAGGGCGAAGCCGTTCGGGTCGGCCACGCGCGCGTTGAAGTCCTCGAAACCGGGCACCACGCGCGCGATGCGGTCGCGGATCGTCGCGTAGTCCTTCTCGAACTCCTCCCAGGGGGTACGGCTGTCCTCGCCGAGCACCCGGCGGGCCAGCCGGCACACGATCGCCGTCTCGGACAGCAGCTGCCCGCTCGCGGGCTCCAGGCGGCCGCGGGAGGCGTGCACCATGCCCATGGAGTCCTCGACGGTCACGAACTGCTCGCCGCCACCCTGGAGATCGCGCTCGGTGCGGCCGAGGGTGGGCAGGATCAGGGCCCGCGCGCCCGTGACCGCGTGCGAGCGGTTCAGCTTCGTCGACACGTGCACGGTGAGCCGGGCGCGGCGCATGGCCGCCTCCGTGACCTCGGTGTCGGGGGAGGCCGACACGAAGTTGCCGCCCATGGCGAAGAAGACCTTCGCCCTGTCGTCGCGCATGGCTCTGATGGCCCGTACGACGTCGTAGCCGTGCTCGCGGGGCGGGGCGAAGCCGAACTCCCGCTCCAGGGCGTCCAGGAAGGCCGGGGCCGGCCGTTCGAAGATGCCCATCGTGCGGTCGCCCTGCACGTTCGAGTGACCGCGCACCGGGCAGACGCCAGCGCCGGGGCGGCCGATGTTGCCGCGCAGCAGCAGGAAGTTGACCACCTCGCGGATGGTCGCCACCGAGTGCTTGTGCTGGGTGAGGCCCATCGCCCAGCAGACGATGGTCCGCTTCGAGGCGAGGACCATGCGCAGCGCCTCGTCGATCCGCTCGCGCGGCAGGCCGGTCGCGGTGAGCGTCTCGTCCCAGTCGGCGGCGCGGGCGGCCTCGGCGAACTCCTCGAAGCCGTGGGTGTGCCCGGCGACGAACTCCTCGTCGACCGCGCCCTCGCTCTCCAGGATCAGCTTGTTGAGGAGGCGGAAGAGGGCTTGGTCGCCGCCGATGCGGATCTGTAGGAACAGGTCGGTGAGGGCGGCGCCCTTGAGCATGCCCTGCGGGGTCTGGGGGTTCTTGAACCGCTCCAGGCCGGCCTCGGGCAGCGGGTTGACGGTGATGATCTTCGCGCCGTTGCCCTTGGCCTTCTCCAGCGCGGAGAGCATCCGGGGGTGGTTCGTCCCCGGGTTCTGCCCGGCCACGATGATCAGGTCGGCCTTGTAGAGGTCCTCCAGCAGGACGCTGCCCTTGCCGATGCCGATCGTCTCCGACAGCGCGGAGCCCGACGACTCGTGGCACATGTTGGAGCAGTCCGGCAGGTTGTTGGTGCCGAACTCGCGGGCGAACAGCTGGTAGAGGAACGCGGCCTCGTTGCTCGTCCGGCCCGAGGTGTAGAAGAGGGCCTCGTCGGGGGAGGCGAGGGCCTTCAGCTCCCCGGCGACGATGTCGAAGGCGCGCTCCCAGGTCACCGGCTCGTACCGGTCGCCCCCCTCGGGCAGATACATGGGGTGGGTGAGCCGCCCCTGCTGGCCGAGCCAGTAACCGCTGCGCGTGGCGAGGTCGGCGACGGGGTGGGCGGCGAAGAACTCCGGGGTGACCCGCCGCAGCGTGGCCTCCTCGGCGACCGCCTTGGCCCCGTTCTCGCAGAACTCCGCGGCGTGCCGGTGCTCCGGCTCGGGCCAGGCGCAGCCCGGGCAGTCGAAGCCGTCCTTCTGGTTGACCCGCAGCAACGTCAGCGCGGTCCGCTTCACACCCATCTGCTGTTGCGCGATCCGTAGCGTGTGCCCGATCGCCGGCAGGCCCGCGGCCGCGTGCCGGGGCTCCGCGACCTGTGGCGCGTCCTGAACCGGATCACTCTTCGGCGCCTTGCCGGCCATCGCTGCTCCCCATTCGCATACACGTGCTGTTCGGGCGTGAGGCTACGCCTTCGATCCTCGCACGTGTCACTGACGGCGAGGGGCCCGGGACGACGTGGGTGCCGGGCCGAGGGCAATCGGGGGCCGGGGGTGTAGGGGTCGGCCGCGATCGGGGGCGGCAGGCCGAGGCACCCGGCCCGGCCGGATGCCGCCGAGCCGTCACGCGGTGCGGGGTGGGCTGCGTCGTCCGGGTGCGGCGGGACCGGCCCACACCGCGTGCAGCTCGACGGCGGTGCCCCGCCGGGTGCCGCCTCCCCTGCGCTCCGCCTCCGTGCCGGGCACCGCCCGAACCGGGGGCCGTCAGCACGCCCCGACAGAGCCAGGCCCGTCGAACCTCCACCGCGGCGGGCCCTGCGGAACGGGCCGGTTTCACGGCGGCGCGAACCCCTCGGGCGCCACCGGACGGCCCGGCCCGCCCAGGACCACGTCATGGCCCGGCACCGTCGGCGGGCCCGCGGCGGTGCCGTCGCCACCGCGCCCGACCCGGCGCCCCTCGCGCCCGGGGTGGAGGACGACTCCACGGGCGCGCCCGGAACGAGGTCCGGCCCGGCACCGTCGGTGGGCCCGTGTCGGTGCCGACGGTCTCGCCGCACCCGTGCGCCCCGGCCCGCCCCGCACGGCGTGACAGCTCAGCCCTGCGCGACTCATCCGGCGGGGGTTCGGCCGCCCTCGTCTGCCGCCTGGCCGGGCGGTCGCCGGCGTCCGGAGCGGGCTCCGTACGTCCCTGGGGTCCGGGTGTCAGTGGTACGTGGCAGGATCGGGTTCGTGGCAGAGACTGGAACGAAGAAGACCGACAGCACCCCCGGCGGCAGCCGTCCCCGGCTCATGCTCATGGACGGGCATTCGCTGGCCTACCGCGCGTTCTTCGCGCTGCCCGCGGAGAACTTCACGACGGCGACGGGCCAGCCGACCAACGCGATCTACGGCTTCGCGTCGATGCTGGCCAACACGCTGCGCGACGAGGCCCCCACCCACTTCGCGGTCGCGTTCGACGTCTCCCGCAAGACCTGGCGCTCGGAGGAGTTCACCGAGTACAAGGCGAACCGCTCGAAGACACCGGACGAGTTCAAGGGCCAGGTCGAGCTGCTCGGTGAGCTGCTCGACGCGATGCACGCCGTCCGCTTCGCCGTGGACGGCTTCGAGGCCGACGACATCATCGCCACCCTCGCCACCCAGGCCGAGGCGGAGGGCTTCGAGGTCCTCATCGTCACCGGCGACCGCGACTCCTTCCAGCTCGTCAGCGAGCACACCACCGTGCTCTACCCGACGAAGGGCGTCTCGGAGCTGACCCGGTTCACCCCGGAGAAGGTGTTCGAGAAGTACGGCCTCACGCCGGCCCAGTACCCGGACTTCGCGGCCCTGCGCGGCGACCCGTCCGACAACCTCCCCGGCATCCCCGGCGTCGGCGAGAAGACCGCCGCGAAGTGGATCAACCAGTTCGGTTCGTTCGCGGACCTCGTCGAGCGCGTCGAGGAGGTCAAGGGCAAGGCCGGGCAGAACCTCCGCGACCACCTGGAGGCCGTCAAGCTCAACCGCCGCCTCACCGAGATGGTGCGCACGGTCGAACTGCCCAAGGGCGTCGCCGACCTGGAGCGCGCCGCCTACGACCGCAAGGCCGTCGCGATGGTCCTGGACACCCTGGAGATCCGCAACCCGTCGCTGCGCGAGCGCCTGCTGGCCGTCGACCCGGGCGCCGAGGAGGCCGAAGCCGGCCCGCCGGCCGCCCCGGGCGTCGAGGTGGACGGCACGGTCCTCGGTTCCGGCGAGCTGGCCCCCTGGCTCGACGGGAACGGCACGCAGATCCTCGGCGTCGCCACGGTCGACACCTGGGCGCTCGGCGCGGGCTCGGTCGCCGAGATCGCACTCGCCGCGGCCGGGGGAGCGGCGGCCTGGTTCGACCCGACCGCGCTGGACGAGGCGGACGAGACCGCGTGGGCGGCCTGGCTCGCCGACCCCGCCAGGCCGAAGGTGTTCCACAACGCCAAGGCCGCGATGCGGGTCTTCGCCGAGCACGGCTGGACCGTCGAGGGCGTCGAAATGGACACCGCCCTCGCCGCGTACCTGGTCAAGCCGGGCCGCCGCTCCTTCGACCTGGACGCGCTCACCCTGGAGTACCTGGGCCGCGAGCTGGCCCCCGCCGCCACGGCCGACGGCCAGCTGGCGTTCGGCGCGGACGAGGGCGCCGAGGCCGACGCGCTGATGGTGCAGGCCCGCGCGATCCTCGACCTCGGCGCTGCCTTCGGCGAGCGCCTGGAGGAGGTCGGCGCCGCCGGCCTCCTGCGGGACGTGGAGCTGCCCACCTCCGCGCTCCTGGCCCGGATGGAGCGTCACGGCATCGCGGCGGACCGGCCCCACCTGGAGGCCATGGAGCAGATGTTCGCGGGCGCCGTCCAGCAGGCGGTGAAGGAGGCGCACGCGGCGGCGGGCCACGAGTTCAACCTGGGCTCGCCCAAGCAGCTCCAGGAAGTCCTCTTCGGCGAGCTGGGCCTGCCCAAGACCAAGCGGACGAAGACGGGCTACACCACGGACGCGGACGCCCTCGCCTGGCTCGCCGGCCAGACGGACAACGAGCTGCCGGTCATCATGCTCCGCCACCGCGAGCAGGCCAAGCTCCGTGTCACGGTCGAGGGCCTGATCAAGACGATCGCCGCGGACGGCCGGATCCACACGAGCTTCAGCCAGACGGTCGCCGCCACGGGCCGCCTGTCCTCCACGGACCCCAACCTCCAGAACGTCCCGGTCCGCACCGACGAGGGCCGTGCCATCCGCCGCGGCTTCGTCGTCGGCGAGGGCTACGAGTCCCTGATGACGGCGGACTACAGCCAGATCGAACTGCGGGTGATGGCGCACCTCTCCGAGGACGAGGGCCTGATCGAGGCGTTCACCTCCGGCGAGGACCTGCACACCACGGCGGCCGCACAGGTCTTCGGGGTGGAGCAGTCGGCGGTGGACGCGGAGATGCGCCGCAAGATCAAGGCGATGTCGTACGGCCTGGCCTACGGTCTCTCCGCGTTCGGCCTCTCCCAGCAGCTGAACATCGAGGCCGGTGAGGCGCGCGCCCTGATCGATGCGTACTTCGAGCGCTTCGGCGGCGTACGGGACTATCTGCGCCGGGTCGTGGACGAGGCGCGGGCGACGGGCTACACGGCGACGCTGTTCGGGCGCCGGCGCTATCTGCCCGACCTCAACAGCGACAACCGACAGCGCCGCGAGGCCGCCGAGCGGATGGCCCTCAACGCGCCCATCCAGGGCACCGCCGCCGACATCGTCAAGATCGCCATGCTGAACGTCGGCCGCGCCCTGGACGAGGCCGGTCTCGCCTCCCGCATGCTCCTCCAGGTCCACGACGAAATCGTCCTGGAGATCGCCCCCGGCGAACGCGACCGCACCGAGCAGCTCCTGCGCCACGAGATGGCGAACGCCGTGCAGCTGCGGGCCCCGCTGGACGTCTCGGTGGGCCACGGCCCGGACTGGGAGTCGGCGGCGCACTGACGCCCCTGGGCGCGGTCGTGTGGGTACGCGTGTTCGGGAGCGGGTCAGGTGGGGGGCCTCACGCGGTCCCCCACGCCCCCGACAAGACCGGGCCCTGCGGATCTGAGAGGCGGCGGATCTGCGGGGCGTGAGGGCCGAGGGCTGTGCGGGCCGCCGAGGGCGCGGGGAACCGCGCGACCAGCCCCCACCGGACCCGCACCCGACCCGCACCCGAAAGCACGCACCCGCGCCCACGGCCTTTCCCATGGTCACCCGACCGGCCCTCACCACCGCGCCCCCAGCGGAGCGCACCCGCAAGGATGCCCGCATGGGCATACGCACGCTCCGCCGCCGTACAGCGACAGCTGCCACCCGCCTGTCAGGGGTGCGGACCCGTCTCACCCAGGGCCCCTGGGCCCGCCCGCGAGTCCGGCGGCCGCACAGCCTCTACCCCTGGCCGCTGACCCACCCCCTGGCGGCCCTCCTCGGTCACGTCCCCCCGTACGCCGCCCGCGCCGCCAGGCCACGCTTCCCCCACGGCGCCCCCACCGGGCCCTCGGCAGTCAGCGGCGGACCGAGCTGTCCGCCTCCGCCCCGGCCGCGGGCGTCGCAGCGGCGGGAACCGGGCGCCGCACCCTGACGCCGACGCCGTAGAGGACGACGCCGGCCACCAGCCCGGCGCCCGCCCCGAAGCACACGGTCGGGATCACCTCGTACGGCTTGGCGACCGACCCCCAGTGCGCCCACCAGCGGGCCACCCGCTGTGCGGCCGCGACCAGCGCGCAGCCCCCGATGACGGCGCCCGCCACCCACCGGTCGGCCGAGGAGAGCACGGGCACGCCCACGGGCTCCACCGACGGTTGCCGGCGCAGGGCCACCACGACGAAGACGGCGAGCACGACCGCCGCGACCGCGGAGCCGCCGTACTGGAGGTACCAGTAGAGCGGCGAGCCCGCGATCTCCTCGCCGAGGACGGGGAACAGTCGCATCCCCCACCGGTCGAGATGGGTGAACGCGTCCCACACGACATGGGTCAGCGAGCCGAGGGCCGCGGAGACGTACCACCACAGGGCCAGCGAGGGACTGAACCGCCGCGCCCCCGCGCCGCAGCGCACCAGCGCGGCCGGCCGCCCCTGCCGTCCCCTCGGCAGCAGGGCGACCAGCGGCTCCCGGAGCACCAGCCACAGCCCCACCAGCGCCCAGGTGACGAGGACGTCCACGGTGAACACCCCGAAGAAGGAGTGCGTGACGTCGCCGAACGCCATGGCCTCCGGCAGCACGCTCGCCGCGTAGTAGGTCATGTCGGGCGCGAAGGAACCGGCGACGAGCACCGACGGCACCAGAGGCCCGCGCCCGGTCCCGTTCCCCCGCAGGGCGGGCAGTACGGCGGCCGCGTGGCTGAGCGTGAAGGGCAAGTCGTCCCCCTGTGACGGACTTTGGCCGGACGTGCCCGCCCGGCGATGACCGGTCGCCAGTATGCGTGACCTGTCCCCGCCCGTCCGAAGGGTGTCCGCGTGACAGCAAACCGATATGGCCAATCGGTGAATATCGGGCGCGAACGGCTGTCCGGGCAACGGAAGTTGTCGTAGGGTCGCCTGGGTCGTCGCGCCGGTCGGAGGGTTGGCCGCCGGAGTTCTGGAAAAGGAATGCCGGAACAGGGCAACCAACACCGCAACTCCGGAGTCGGTGTACCTGTGCGGGAAAGCCGGTCCGTCGAAACCGGAAAAACGCCCGAGACGTCAAGAAGCGGTAATACACGGCAGTAAGCGGAATGAACGTTGACGCGTTCGACCACCGGGGAGGGGTTCACTCAATGGCGGCGCAGTTCGGTTTGAGGCTCCGCAAGGGGGCGGCCACCACCGCCCTGGCCGCGGCCACGGTAGCGGCGCTCGCCGCCTCCCAGGCCCCGGGGGTGACCACCGACAGTTCGGGCAGACAGACCACGGGCTCGCCCTCGCCGGAGATGAGCACCCAGGCCGACGAGACCGCCACGGGCAACTCGCGGTACTACACGGACCTCCCGCCCCTGGACAGCCCCACCCCGACCACGGGACCGGGCGGCACCCCGGGCACGACCGGCGCCGGCGAGAGCGGGATACCCGCGACCGTCCTCGACGCCTACAAGAAGGCCGAGGCGGCCCTGCGGGAGTCCAAGCCCGGCTGCAACCTGCCCTGGCAGCTCCTCGCCGCCATCGGCAAGGTCGAGTCCGGCCAGGCCAGGGGCGGCCGCGTCGACGCCGAGGGCACCACCCTCGGCAAGATCCTCGGCCCTCAGCTCAACGGCAACGGCTTCGCGAACATCAGCGACACCGACGACGGCGCGTTCGACGACGACAGCACGCACGACCGCGCGGTCGGCCCCATGCAGTTCATCCCGTCCACCTGGAAGTGGGCGGGCCGCGACGGCAACGCCGACGGCGCCGAGGACCCCAACAACGTCTACGACGCCGCCCTCGCCGCCGGCCACTACCTGTGCCGCTTCGACTGGGACCTGTCGAACGCCGCGAACCTGCGCAGCGCGATCCTCAGCTACAACAACTCGACGGAGTACTACAACACCGTCATGTCGTGGCTGTCGCACTACCGCAAGGGCACCCACGAGATCCCGGACGGCACCGGCTCCCTGCCGCAGACCCCGAGCAGCCCCGGCACCGGCACAGGCACCGGCAACAACACCGGCGGCACCGGGAACGGCAGAGGCACCGGCGGCAACACGCCGAGCCCCAAGCCCACCCCGCCCAAGCCGCCCAAGCCGGGCAAGCCGGGCAAGCCCAAGCCCGGTGAGCCGGGCGGCGGCGGCACCACCCCGCCCCCGCCGAGCACCAACCCGCCCACGACGCCGGGCACCCCCACCGACTCGGTGCACCACCTGGAGAACGCGGGCGCGGCGAGTCTGACCGCCATGGCCGGGGACACCTTCACCGGCAAGCTCGCCGCCCGCACGGAGACCAAGGCGGGCAAGGCCGTGGCGAAGGTCCGGGTCCGCTTCACCGTCGTCGGCGACACGGACACCACCTTCACCGGCGGCGAGAAGGTCGCGACCGCACTCACCGACAGCACGGGCAAGGCCACCGCGCCCGCGCTCGTGGCCGGAGAGAAGACCGGCGACGTCACGATCCGCGCCACCGTCGTGGGCCGCACCGTGCCGGCCCTGGACCGCACGGCCACCGTCACCGCCCGCCGGGCCGACGCCCTCGCCCGTGTCGGCACCACCGAGCTGACCTGTGTCCCGGGCGGGGAGTTCGCGGAGCAGATCGCGGTGAAGGCCACCTACCGGGGCGAGATCGCGGACAGGGTCGCCGGCACGGCCACCCTCGTCACCTCGCTCCTCGACCCCACGCAGAACGACAAGGGCCCCTACTTCAAGGGCGCGGGCGACAAGCCCGTGCGCACCTTCGCCCTGGAGAGCGACGCGGGCGGCGTCCTCAAGCTCCCGAAGCTGTACGCGGACGACGCCACCGGCACGTTCCTGCTCCGCGTCGAGACCGAGGGCGGCGCCACCCTCACCCTCGAACTGACGGTGCAGGCACCCGCCGGGACGTCCGCGCCGACCGAGTCGGCCGAGCCGGACGAGCCCGCGACGCCGAGCCCCAGCGAGTCCTGACCGGCGCGGCCGCCCCGCGGCCACGACGACGGCGCCTCTCTTCGGAGGGGCGCCGCCGTCGTTGTGTGCGCAACGTGTTCTCATCTCGCCCTGTCGTTGCTACGGTGCCGGATCTGACGAGCTATCAGTTCCGGTCGCCAGGAGCGCAGTCGTCAGTCACGTAGCCATCAGGCATGTAGCCGTCAGGAACGCAGTCGTCAGGAATGCAGTCGTCAGGCCGTAGTAGTGAGGCCGCAGTCGGGAGGTCCGTATGCGCGCCCTGATCGCCGCCGCCACCGGTCTCGCCCTCGCCTTCGCCCTGGTGCTCACGGTCACGGCGCTGGGCTCACCGACGGGCACGACCTCACCGAAGCCGTTGCTGACGACGGTCCCCGCACATCCGTAGCCGCACAGCCGAGGGCGGCCGCACGCCGGCAACCGCCCGGGAGGGAGGCCGAGATGCGCCGTAGGGCCGGCCTGATCCTGCTCGCGCTCGCCGTGTTCTTCACCGCTCTGTCCCCGCTGACGCGCTGGTACGCCTTCCCGCGCCTGGCCAAGATCCCGGCGAACCAGTACCAGGACATGGTCCTGGAGGCGAAGGACGCCACCCTCCTCGACTACGGCACCATGACGGCCCGCACGGTCCCGAAGGTCACCATCGTGCAGACCCTCAAGGGCAACGTGGAGGCCTCCGAGAAGATCGAGAAGAACACCGACCGGGACGTCGTCGTCTGGGACGGCCTGTCGTACGTCCAGGGCCCCGACGGCGAGATGGTCTCCCGGATCCCCGAGCGGTACATCTTCGACGCCCACACCCAGGAACCCGTGCACGCCAAGGGCGAGTCGGTCGACGGCGACCCCGTGAAGCGGGAGGGCCTGGAATTCAAGTGGCCCTTCCTCACGGAGAAGAGGGACTACGAGTACTTCGACGCCCAGGCCCGGATCACCGCCCCCATCCACTACGAGGGCACCCGGGACTTCCGCGGCGTCGAGGTCTACTACTTCGAGCAGACGATCCCCTGGACGAAGGTCCCCTTCCCGCGCGTGATGCCCGTCGAGGGCATCACCCGCGAGACCGTCGCCTCGACGGGCACGACCCGTTGGTACACCACGGTCCGCAAGTTCTGGGTGGAACCCGTCACCGGTGCCCCCGTCTACGGCGAGGAGATCCACAAGGAGGAACTCCGCGGCGGCACCCTCCTGGGCGACCGCGAGAAGGTGACCGCCTTCGCCGGGCACGTGAAGATGCGCGAGGACTACATCGAGCACACCGTCGACCTGGTGACCTCCCAGCGCCTGATCGTCCTCCTCATGACCTCCTACCTGCCCTGGGGCTTCCTCGGCCTCGGCATCGGGCTCCTCGCCCTCTCCCTGTGGGTCGAGGCCCGCGGCCGCCGGCCCGGCGCGGCCGAGTCCAGCAGGCCCCCGGCGTCCGAGCCGGTCAACGCCTGAGCCGCGCGTTCGTGTACCGGGTGGGCTCGGCCGTCGCCGGGTCCTCCGGCCAGGGGTGCCGGGGATACCGCCCCCGCAACTCCGCCCGCACGGCCCGGTACCCGTCCTTCCAGAAGGAGGCGAGATCGGCGGTGACGGCGGCGGGCCGCCCGGCGGGGGACAGCAGATGCACCAGCACGGGCACCCCGGCCAGCACCGGCGACTCCCGCAGCCCGAACATCTCCTGCAGCTTCACCGCCAGCACCGGCTGCTCGGGCCGCGTGTAGTCGACCCGGATCCGGGACCCGCTCGGCACCTCGATCCGCTCGGGCGCCAGCTCCTCCAGCCGCGCGGCGTCCCCCGTGGCCCACGGCAGCAGCCGCTTCAGGGCCTCCCCGGCGTCGATCCGCCCCAGGTCCGCCCGCCGCCGGGCCCGCCCCAGCTCGGGCTCCAGCCACTCCTCCACGCGCGCGTGCAGAGCGGTGTCGGACACCTCGGGCCAGGGCGCGCCGAGCCGCGCGTGCACGAACCCCAGCCGCTCCCGCAACCGGGTGCCGTCCAGCGACCACCGCAGCAGCCCGAACCCCTCGGTCCGCAGCCCCTCCAGCAACGCCTCCCGCACGAGCCCGGGGGCCGCCTCCCGCAACGGCCGCACCGCCAGCTCCACGGCCCCCAGCCGTTCCACCCGCCGGGCGACGACGTCCCCGTCCCGCCACCCCACCTCCTCGCCACGGCCGTGCAGACTCCCGGCCGCCTCCCGCGCGATCCCCTCGTCGACGGCGACGCCGAGCCGCACGCGCGCGTGCCCCGCCCCCGCCGCCCGGTCGGCGACGGCCACGGCGATCCAGGGCGCCCCGCGCAGCCCGGACCCCTCGCCGACCTCCGCCCGCGTCCCCGAGACCATCAGATACGCGCCCCCGTCCTCCCGTGCCACCCGCTCCGGGAACGCCAGCGCCGCCACCACCCCCACCCCCCACTCCTCACCGGCACCGGAACCGGCACCCGCGTCCCGCGCCGCGCCTCCGGCCGCCGAAGCGGTCCGCAGGCGCCGCACCTCCGTGCGCCAGCGAGCCGCATAGGCGTCACCCCCGCGCCGGGCGGTCCGCAGCGCCACGCCGAGGTCGTCGCCGTACGCGCGCGGGGGCTCCTCGCTCAGCAGCGCGACGACCTCGGCGGCCCGCTCGGCGCCCACCAGCGGTGCCGCGTCCAGGAGCGCACGGGCCAGCCGGGGGTGCAGGCCGAGCCGGGACATGCGTGCGCCCCGGTCCGTGGCGTGCCCGGTGGGGGAGACCGCGCCGATCGCGGAGAGGACGTTCCGGGCCGCCGCCATCGCCCCGCCCGGCGGCGGGTCCAGCAGCGCGAGCCCGGAGGCGTCGGGATCGCCCCAGCAGGCCGCCTGGAGAGCGAACGCGGTCAGGTCGGCCACCTTGATCTCCGGGGCGGGGAAACGCGGCAGACGGGCGTCCTCGGCCTCCGCCCAGCAGCGGTAGACGGTGCCGGGGGCCTCGCGCCCGGCCCGCCCGGCACGCTGCCGCCCGGCCGCCCGCGAGGCCCGTACCGTCGCCAGCGAGCCGATCCCGCGCGCGTGGTCGACGCGCGGCTCCCGCGCCAGCCCGGAGTCGACGACCACCCGCACCCCGGGCACGGTCAGCGAGGACTCGGCCACCGAGGTCGCGAGGACCACGCGGCGCCCGTCCCCGCCCGCGAGCACCGCGTCCTGCACGGCCGCCGGTGCCCGCCCGTGCACCTGGAGCACCTCCACGTCACCGAGACCCCCCAACTGCCCGGCCACCCGCGCGATCTCCCCCACCCCCGGCAGGAAACAGAGGACATCGCCCTCGCGCTCGGCCAGCGCCCGCCGCACCACCGACGCCACGTGCGCCAGCGCCGCCGGGTCCACCCGCATCCCGTGCGGCGGCCGCACCGGTCGCGACGGCGGCGCCCACACCACCTCGACCGGGTGGGAGACACCCTCCGCCGCGACCACCGGCGCCCCGCCCAGCAGCCGCGCCCAGCCCTCCGCGTCCGTCGTCGCCGACGCCGCCACCAGCCGCAGCCCGGGCCGCAGCGCCGCACGCACGTCGAGCAGGAACGCCGCCGCCGTGTCCGCGTCCAGATGCCGCTCGTGGCACTCGTCGAGCACCACGACGTCCACACCCGGCAGCTCCTGGTCCCGCTGCAGCCGCTGGAGCAGGACACCGGTCGTGACGACCTCCACGCGCGCGTCGCGCCCGACGACCCGTTCGCCGCGCACCGTGTAGCCGACGCTCGCGCCGACCTCCTCGCCCAGCAGCCATGCCATCCGCCGCGCCGCCGCCCGCGCGGCGATCCGCCGCGGCTCGGCGACGAGCACCCGCCGTACCGGGCCGCCGGCCGGCAGCCCCGCCAGGGCCAAAGGCACCAGCGTCGTCTTGCCGGTACCGGGCGGCGCGACGAGCACGGCCGTGCCGTGCCCGGCCAGGGCCTCGTCCAGCGCGGGCAGGGCGTCGCGCACGGGCAGCGCGTCCAGGGCGTCGTAACGGATCACGCCCCCAGTGTCGTACGCCTCCGGAACGCGGCCCCCGGCCTCGCCTCAGTCCCGCTCGCACACGAAGATCGCCGACCCCGGGATCAGGTTCCCGCGCAGCGGGGACCAGCCGCCCCACTCGGAGGTGTTCCAGGCGGGCCACTCCGGCTCGACCAGGTCGACCAGCCGGAAGTCCGCCGCCACGACGTCCCGGACGCGGTCGCCGACCGTCCGGTGGTGCTCGACGTACACGGCCCGGCCGCTCTCGTCCTGTTCGACGTACGGAGTGCGGTCGAAGTAGGAGGCGGAGACGGACAGGCCCTCCGGACCGGGCTCGTCGGGGAAGGCCCAGCGGATCGGATGGGTCACCGAGAACACGAAGCGGCCGCCGGGACGCAGCACACGACGGACCTCCCGCAGCACGCGCACGGGGTCGGCGACGAAGGGCATCGCCCCGTACGCCGAGCACGCCAGGTCGAACGAGCCGTCCGCGAAGGGCAGGGCGCCCGCGTCGGCGCACACCAGCGGGAACGACCCACCGATGCGCAGCGCGTGCTGCAGCTGGCGGTGGGAGAGGTCCAGGGCGACCGGGCGGGCGCCCTGGGCGGCCAGCCAGCGCGCGCACTGTGCGGCGCCGGCCCCGATCTCCAGGACGTCCTTGCCCTTCAGCTCCTCGGGCGGCCCCAGCAGCTCCGCCTCCACCTCGTCGAGCCCCTCCGGGCCCCATACGAAACGGTCGTCGCCGAGGAAGGTGCCGTGCTCGATCTGGTACTCGTCCGCGTTGCGGTCCCACCAGCCCCGGTTGGCCCGGGAACTCTCCGTCGCACCGGCCTCGCGTCGGGTGGCCTCCGCCTCGTCGGCCTCGGGTGCGCCCGGGGCCCCGTGGACCTCGGGGGTTTCGTGGACTTCGGACTCTTGGATGATCGGCTCCCTCGTCGTACTCTTCCGTAACCTGCGTGGCGCGACCCGCTCCGGTGGTGTCACGGAAGGGGTCTCCCAGGCCTGCGTGGCCTCAAGGGACAGGTTTTGTGCCGGGATTGCGGCGTTCCGCCCCGGGTGTGCGCCTTCGCGCATTGACCCTGCCTGGCTGCCCCCGTATGCTACAAGTTGCGCTGCGGGCCTGCGCACCTCAGACGTAGCAGGCTGCGCTCGCATCTGTCGTATGTCCCCTCGGTTGTCGAGGCGCCACCGGATTTTCGTGGCGCTTCCTAGGCTGTCCGGCTTCTTCAGAGCGATACGGGCTCCCGGCGTAGCAGTACCTACGACTCACTGTCCGTACCGGAGCCCTTTCCCACATGACGAGCAGCACCGAGACCACCGCCACCACCCCGCAGGTAGCGGTCAACGACATCGGTAACGAGGAAGCCTTCCTCGCCGCGATCGACGAGACGATCAAGTACTTCAACGACGGCGACATCGTCGACGGCGTCATCGTGAAGGTCGACCGGGACGAGGTCCTGCTCGACATCGGTTACAAGACCGAAGGTGTCATCCCGAGCCGCGAGCTCTCGATCAAGCACGACGTCGACCCGAACGAGGTCGTCAAGGTCGGCGACGAGATCGAAGCCCTTGTTCTCCAGAAGGAGGACAAGGAAGGCCGCCTGATCCTCTCGAAGAAGCGCGCCCAGTACGAGCGCGCCTGGGGCACCATCGAGAAGATCAAGGAAGAGGACGGCATCGTCACCGGTACCGTCATCGAGGTCGTCAAGGGTGGTCTCATCCTCGACATCGGCCTCCGTGGCTTCCTGCCGGCTTCCCTCGTCGAGATGCGCCGCGTCCGCGACCTCCAGCCCTACGTGGGCAAGGAGCTCGAGGCGAAGATCATCGAGCTGGACAAGAACCGCAACAACGTGGTCCTGTCCCGCCGTGCCTGGCTGGAGCAGACCCAGTCCGAGGTCCGCCAGACGTTCCTCACGACCCTCCAGAAGGGTCAGGTCCGCTCCGGCGTGGTCTCCTCGATCGTCAACTTCGGTGCCTTCGTGGACCTGGGTGGCGTCGACGGTCTGGTCCACGTCTCCGAGCTGTCCTGGAAGCACATCGACCACCCCTCCGAGGTCGTCGAGGTCGGCCAGGAGGTCACGGTCGAGGTCCTCGACGTCGACATGGACCGCGAGCGCGTCTCCCTGTCGCTGAAGGCGACCCAGGAAGACCCGTGGCAGCAGTTCGCCCGGACCCACCAGATCGGCCAGGTCGTGCCCGGCAAGGTCACGAAGCTGGTTCCGTTCGGTGCGTTCGTCCGCGTGGACGAGGGCATCGAGGGTCTGGTCCACATCTCCGAGCTGGCCGAGCGCCACGTGGAGATCCCGGAGCAGGTCGTCCAGGTCAACGACGAGATCTTCGTCAAGGTCATCGACATCGACCTGGAGCGTCGCCGGATCTCGCTGTCCCTCAAGCAGGCCAACGAGTCCTTCGGCACCGACCCGGCCTCGGTCGAGTTCGACCCGACCCTGTACGGCATGGCCGCGTCCTACGACGACCAGGGCAACTACATCTACCCCGAGGGCTTCGACCCCGAGACCAACGACTGGCTCGAGGGCTACGAGACCCAGCGCGAGGCTTGGGAGGGCCAGTACGCCGAGGCGCAGCAGCGCTTCGAGCAGCACCAGGCCCAGGTCATCAAGTCCCGCGAGGCCGACGCCGCTGCCGCGGCCGAGGGCGGCGACGCCGCGGGTGCGGCTCCGGCCGCGGGTGGTGGCTCCTACTCCTCCGAGGGTGCGGACACCTCCGGTGCCCTCGCCTCGGACGAGGCCCTGGCCGCGCTGCGCGAGAAGCTGGCCGGCGGCCAGAGCTGAACGCACGCACGGCTGAGCACTAGCCGATGACACCTCGGGCCCGCATCCACCAGGATGCGGGCCCGAAGTGCGTTCCCGGGACGGCGTCGCCGGGCGCCTCCAACTCCGCTGCCACGCCCGGAATCCACCGCCCCGACACCGGAACTCCCGGCCCTGCGAGCGGAGTTGACGACCTGGGAGCGTGCACCGCGGCCGCCCGGCGTGCGCGGGTACACACGCAGGCATGACCGTGCTCCACGCGCGTGCCGCACTCGTGGCGGGGCACCCCGCAGGCGTGGAACGGTCGGGGGAATGCCCCGCCCCCGATCCGCGTTGTGGAGTAGGAACACGAGGAGGAGCGGTCACAGTGCTTGATCCGCAGGGTTTGTACGCATGGGAGCCGAAGGGCCTGGCCGTCGTCGACGTGGCGCTCGCCCAGGAGTCGGCGGGACTGGTCATGCTCTACCACTTCGACGGATACATCGACGCGGGTGAGACGGGCGACCAGATCGTCGAGCGGCTCCTCGGCTCGGCTCCCCACCAGGTGGTGGCGCGCTTCGACCACGACCGGCTCGTGGACTACCGGGCCCGCCGCCCGCTGCTGACGTTCAAGCGCGACCGCTGGACCGAGTACGAGGAGCCGGCCCTGGAGGTACGGCTCGTCCAGGACGCCACCGGAGCGCCCTTCCTGCTGCTGTCCGGCCCCGAGCCGGACGTGGAGTGGGAGCGTTTCGCGGCCGCCGTCCAGCAGATCGTGGAACGGCTCGGCGTGCGCCTCTCGGTGAACTTCCACGGCATCCCCATGGGGGTGCCCCACACCCGCCCGGTCGGCCTCACCCCGCACGGCAACCGGGCCGAGCTGGTCCCCGGCCACCGCAGCCCCTTCGAGGAGGCCCAGGTCCCCGGGAGCGCCGAGGCCCTCGTCGAGTACCGCCTCATGGAGGCCGGGCACGACGTGCTGGGCGTCGCCGCGCACGTACCGCACTACATCGCCCGCTCGCCCTACCCGGACGCCGCCCTGACCGTCCTGGAGGCCGTCACGGCCGCCACCGGCCTGGTGCTCCCCTCCGTCGCGCACGTCCTGCGCACGGAGGCCCACCGCACGCAGACGGAGATCGACCGGCAGATCCGGGAGGGCGACGAGGAACTGGTCGCCCTCGTCCAGGGTCTCGAGCACCAGTACGACGCCGCCGCGGGCGCCGAGACGCGGGGCAACATGCTCGCCGAGCCCGTCGACATCCCGTCCGCCGACGAGATCGGGCGCGAGTTCGAGAAGTTCCTGGCGGAACGGGAGGGCGAGGGCTGACCCCTGTCCCGCCCGCCCGGGTCGGGCACGGCCGCGCGCGTGGCAGGGCCTAAGCTGCCCGGCATGCTGAAAGTAGGTCTCACCGGCGGTATCGGCGCCGGCAAGAGCGAGGTGTCGCGGCTGCTCGTGGAGTGCGGCGCCGTACTGATCGACGCGGACCGCATCGCGCGCGAGGTCGTCGCACCGGGCACCCCCGGACTCGCGGCGGTCGTCGAGACCTTCGGCGAGGGCGTGCTCGCGCCGGACGGCAGTCTGGACCGGCCCAAGCTGGGTGCCCTCGTCTTCGCGGACCCGGCGAAGCTCGCCGCGCTGAACGGGATCGTGCACCCCCTGGTGGGCGCCCGCTCCAGGGAGCTGGAGGAGTCCGCACCCGAGGACTCCGTCGTCGTCCACGACGTCCCCCTGCTCACCGAGAACGGCCTCGCCCCGCTGTACGACCTGGTCGTCGTCGTGGACGTGGCCCCCGAGACCCAGCTCGACCGTCTCCTGCGGCTGCGCGGGACGACGGAGGAGGACGCACGCGCGCGCATGGCCGCCCAGGCGACCCGCGAGCAGCGTCTGGGGATCGCGGACATCGTCATCGACAACGACGTCCCCCTGGAAGACCTCCGGCAGCGGGTGCGGGACGTCTGGGCGGATCTCACCCGGCGGGCCCACGCGGCCCGGCAACGATCCGAACACACACTGGAATAGCCGGGTCCCGGGGCGCGTTGAACCCGTGCAGCAAGGGAAGGACTCAGCCGTGCCCGAGACCAGCGGTTCCACCGGACGAACCCCGGAGACGCACGTCATCGACTTCCGCGCCGCCGAGCAACTGCTCGCCGCGCGCGATCCGCGGGGTGCGGTCAAGCTGCTCGACCGCGTCATCGCCGAGCACCCCGAGAACACGGCGGCCCGGCTGCTGCGCGCACGCGCCTTCTTCGCGGCTGCCCAACTCCGGCCCGCCGAGCTGGAGTTCACCATCGTCCTGGAGCGCGAGCCGGACAACGCGTTCGCGCACTTCGCCCTCGCCCGCACCTATGAACGCCAGGCCCGCGACGACGAGGCCAAACGTCACTTCCGGCTCGCGGCGGCCCTTGACCCCAATCCGCAGTACCTGGAAGCTGCACGCTTCGACTCCTGACGGCCGCGCCCGTCCGCGCGCTCCGGGGGTCCGTCGTGCGCTCCGGGGCGCGCTGCCGTCGGAGGGGCCCTAGGGGCGGCGACCGGGCGGCCGCGGTGGTTCGTACGGCGGGACGTCCCGGCCCGGCTGGTAGTGCGGCCCCTGGCGGATGTGACGCAGGACCACGGCCAGGTCGACGGTGACGATCAGCCACAACACCCCGCAGGCGGCGGCCCAGCCGGGACGGCCTGCGAGCGCGAAGGCCGCCGTCCCCGCGATCGCCCAGACCAGACCCCACACGCTCAGCCAGAGCCGCATCCGCAGGGGACTGCGCGCTGTCGTCGGTTCACTGCCCGTACGCATCGGACCACCGCCCGTCCCTCCGTGTCTCCTCCCTCGTCCTACTCGGAAACGTACTCCCCGCCCCGTACGTTCTCCAGGAGACCGATGCGGTGCGACGGGGGAGACGACGGTGTTGCTGGACGCGGTGCGGGCGGACGAGAGGCTCGCCGACTGGCTGAACGCCCTGGAGGAGGGCGAGCGCCCCCCGGCGACGGAGGCCCGGCTGCCGGACGCCGACGAACTGCCGGACATCCTGGTGGACCTGGCCGTGCCCTACGAGGACATCAACGACCTGGTCGCGCTCCGCCGCGCACTGACCGCCGACGAGGGCGCCACATGGCTGCTCGGGCGGTGCGTCGACGGACTCGTGCGGGACATGGGGAAGATCGGCAAGGGCCCGAGGCTCCTGCCGCTGCCCCAGGAGTCGGGCCCGCTCGGCCGCTACTTCCACGTGTACGTCTTCGTCGCGGCCCTGCCGCAGGTGCGCGCGTACCACCGTGAGCGCGGCATCCCCGACGACGTCTCCCGGCGCACCCTCGCGGACCTCGGCCGCGGCCTGGTGCTGCACCGCCGGCGGTACGGCGTGGGCGGGCTCGTCGCGCCGGGCTGGTACTCGCTGCACTTCCACGGGGAGCTGTTCCAGCTCGGCCGGCTGCAGTACCAGCGCTCGCGCGTGAGCGGACGGGAGGGCGTCGCGCTGGCGGCCGCCGGCCTGCCGCTGGGGCCCGGGGAACCCTGTGTCGACCTGCACGTTCCCGACTACGCGGGACCCCTGACACCCCGGGCTGTCGACCGTTCGCTGGCGTCCGCCCGCGCCTTCTTCGCACAGCACTTCCCGCGGGAGCGCTACACGGCGGGCTGCTGCCACTCCTGGCTCCTCGACCCGCAGCTGAAGCGGTACCTGCCGGCGGACGCCAACATCGTCCGGTTCCAGGAGCGGTTCCGGGTCTCCTGCGGCGCCGGTGAACCCGAGGACGGCCTGCCGGTCCGCTTCGTGTTCGGGGACCCGGACCTGCCGGTGGAGAGTCTGCCCCGCCGGACGAGCCTGGAACGGGCCGTGGCCGATCATCTGCGGGCGGGCGGGCACTGGTACAGCGGGCACGGCTGGTTCGCCTGGTGAGAACAGGCCGGCCGGGCCAACCCGACCGACCCGGGTCACCCAGGTTCACCCCATCGGGTGAAGCGTGGCAGGAACGGCCCGTGTCCGCCCGGCCGTTGGACGGACATGAGCACACGGATGCGTGAGGGACACGAGGGGACCGGCCCCGGTGCGATCACCCCGGACGGCTGCGCGGTCGAGCTGTACACGCGGCTGCCGGTGGGCGACGAGCCGGAGGTGATCGCGGGCGTCGCGCCCGAGGGCGCGCGCATTCTCGAACTGGGCAGTGGCGTGGGCCGTATGACCCATCCCCTGATCGAGCGGGGGTTCACCGTCACGGCCGTCGACGAGTCGGCGCAGATGCTGGAGCGGGTGCGCGGGGCCCGCACGATATGCGGCCCGATCGAGGAACTCGACCTGGGCGAGAGGTTCGACGTGGTGCTGCTCGCGTCGTTCCTCGTGCACACCGGCGACCGCGAGGTGCGGCGCGGGCTGCTCGCGACCTGTCTGCGGCATGTCGCGGACGACGGTTGCGTGCTGATCCAGCGTGAGGGGGCGGACTATCACACGAACGTGCCCCGAGAGCGGGTCGATCCCCGGGGCTTCACCGTGCGCGTGGTCTCGGCCGAACCGGTCGGGGACGGGGTCGACTCGGTGTTCGTGGAGTACCTCTTCCCGGACGGGGAGTGGACCCAGACGTTCCGGGCACGGCCGCTGACCGAGGAGCAGTTCGATGCGGCGCTGGGGGAGGCGGGTCTCAAGGCCGAGCGGTATCTGACGGAGGACCGGACGTGGGTGAAGGCGGTGCCGGCCGTGCCCGCGGGATGAGACGGGCGGGACTTTCGGCGTGCGTCTCCCGCGGATGGCGATGAGTTCGGGGGAGAGGCCCGGTCTACCTCGGTGACAGCGCCACGGAACCGCTTCCCAGGAGATCACATGTCCGAGACCACCGCTCCCGCCGCCGGTACGACAGGCACCGCTCCCACTGCCGGTACGGCGGGCACCGCCCGCCGTGGCAGGGCCGCACGTGTCGCGCTGCGCGCACTGCAGATCGTGCTCGCGCTGTTCTACGCCTTCGCGAGCGCGCTGCCGAAGCTGATCGCGCACCCGTCGGCCGTCGAGTCCTTCGACACGCTCGGCTGGGGCAGCGCGGGCATGTACACCATCGGCGCGCTGGAACTGGCCGGTGCCATCGGGCTGTTGGTCCCCGCGCTGGCCCCGGTCGCGGCGGTGTCGCTGGGCGCGCTGATGGTGGGGGCGTTCATCACGCAGATCACCGCCTTCGAGGGGGAGTACGCGGCCACCCCGCTGATCCTGATCATCCCGCTGACCCTGATCGCCTGGACGCGCCGCCAGGACGTGACAGGTCCGGCGCAGTGGCTGCGCCGGCCGCGCCGGGACGTGTGACGGCGGGGCCGTCACACGTCGGGGACCTGACGGTCCTACGTGGGGCGACGGTGACGCTCGGCGTTCGCGGCTTCGGCCAGACCCCGGAGGCGTTCGAGGTCACGGCGGTCGCGCTTGGTGGGACGGCCGGTTCCCCGGTCGCGCAGGCCCGCCGGAGCGACCGCCTCGCGGGGCGGGGGCGGCGGGGAGTTGTCGACGTAGCACTCGGCGGCGACGGGCGCCCCGACCCGCTTGCGGATCAGACGCCGGACGACGACGATCCGCTCATGTCCCCCGGCCTGCCGCAGCCGCACCTCGTCCCCGACGCGCAGCGCGTAGGCGGGCTTGACGCGTTCGCCGTTGACACGGACGTGCCCGCCCCGGCAGGCGGTGGCGCCCATCGAACGGGTCTTGACCAGGCGGACCGACCAGATCCAGCTGTCCACACGCACGGTCTCGCCGCTCGCCGGGCGGGCGGCCCCGGCGGCCTCGGCCGCCGCTGACGCGGCCCCCGGCCCGTCGGCACCCCCGTCCGCGGTCGCACCCCCGTCCGCGGTCTCCGGAACGCTCGTCCGCTCCTCCGTACCTTCAGAAGCCATGCCCCGACCTTAGCCCCCGGTCGGCCGTGCGGGGCGGACGATCACCGGACGTACCGTGGGGACATGGGTGGTGACGGCGGGAGCGGTGGCGGTGGCGCGGGGGCGGCCGGGCTGGCCGCGCTGGACGCGCGGGTCAGCGGGTGCCGGGCTTGCCCCCGGCTGGTCGAGTGGCGTGAGGAGGTGGCGCGCACCAAGCGGGCCGCGTTCGCCGACCAGGAGTACTGGGGGCGGCCGGTGCCGGGCTTCGGACCGGCGGACGCCGCGCTGCTGATCGTCGGACTCGCCCCCGCCGCGCACGGGGCGAACCGGACGGGCCGGATGTTCACCGGTGACCGCTCGGGCGACGTGCTGTACGCGGCCCTGCACGAGGTCGGCCTGGCCTCGCGCGGTACGGCGGTCGGTGCGGACGACGGCCTGGAACTGTACGGCGTGCGGATCACCTCGCCGGTGCATTGCGCGCCGCCCGCGAACAAGCCGACGCCCGAGGAACGGAACACGTGCCGGCCGTGGCTGGTCCGGGAGCTGGAGCTGCTGCGGCCGACGCTGCGGGCCGTGGTCGTCCTCGGGGCGTTCGGCTGGCAGGCCGCGCTGCCCGCGCTCGCCGAAGCGGGCTGGGACGTGCCCCGGCCGCGCCCCGTCTTCGGGCACGGCGCCCACGTGCCGCTCCACGGGCTCGACCTCTACGGCTGCTTCCACGTCAGCCAGCGCAACACCTTCACCGGCCGACTGACCCCGGCGATGCTGCGCGAGGTCCTGCGTACGGCGGCGAGCTCCGCGGGGCTGCCCGTCGCCCCGTAGCGGCGGCGGCCGGTGCCGGGAAAACCGGCTGCGTGCTCACCCCGAGCCGGTTAGGGTCGCGCGATGCCCCTCTACCCCGAGATCGCACCGTACGACCACGGCATGCTCGACGTCGGCGACGGCAACCGCGTGTACTGGGAGGTCTGCGGGAATCCGCGCGGCAGGCCGGCGGTGGTGCTGCACGGCGGGCCGGGGTCCCGGGCGAATGCCTGGTTCCCGCGTCTGTTCGACCCCGAGGCGTACCGGATCGTGCTGCTGGACCAGCGCGGCTGCGGGCGCTCGACGCCGCCCGCGAGCGCGTACGAAACCGACATGGGGGTCAACACGACGGAGCACCTGATCGCCGATCTGGAGCTGCTGCGGCGGCACCTCGGGATCGGGCGGTGGCTGGTGTGGGGTGTGTCCTGGGGGTCGGCGCTCGGCCTGCGGTACGCCGAGACGCATCCGCAGGCAGTGACGGAGCTGGTGCTCACGGGCGTCACCGCGGCGTCCGACGCCGAGGTCGCGCTGCTGACCCGAGGACTCGGACAGTTCTTCCCGGAGGCGTTCGAACGGTTCCTCGCCGAACTGCCGGAGGGCGAGCGGGACGGGAATCTCGCGGCCGCCTACAACCGGCTGATCGAGTCGCCCGACGAGGCGGTGCGGGCACGGGCCGCGCGGGCCTGGACCGACTGGGAGACGGCCATCGCGGCGCAGCCGCCCCGCTCCGTGCCCCGCTACGAGGACCCGGTGTTCCGCTACGCGTTCGCCCGCACCGTCACCCACTACTGGGGCAACGGCCACTTCCTCGACGGCAGTGGTGACGGCGCGGTCCTGCGGGACGCGCCGCTGCTCGGGGGCATCCCGGGCACCCTCGTCCAGGGCAGCCTCGACCCCGGCAACCTGCTCGGCATCGCCTGGCGCCTCCACCACGCCTGGCCGGGCAGTGAGCTGGTCCTCGTCGACGACGTGGGACACGACGCGGGCGCCCCGGACGTGGCCGAGGCACTGGTGGCGGCGACGGACCGGTACGCCAGGGGCTGAGCCTCCGGGTTCACGGGCCGCCGTCCGCGTTCTCCTCGCGGCCCGTGGTGTCCCCGGTCTCTCCGACTCACACGTCGATGCCGCACTCCCCGGCGCCGTGGTCGCCCGTGCCGTCCTCGCCGAACAGGTGCCGCACGGTCGACCGGTAGTTGGTCCGCACATGGGTGAGGGCGTGCGCGCGGGCGCGGGCAGGGTCGCCCGAGGCGATGGCGTCGTACAGTTCGCGGTGTTCGGTGAGGAGCTGCGGCCACTCGGTGTTCTGGCTGGTCAGCCAGCGCAGCCGGCCGTCGACCGGCTCCATGACGGAGATGAGCAGGCTGTTGCCGGCCATGGCGAGGACGCGGTCGTGGAAGCGGGTGTTGATGTCGGTGATCGTCTCGGCGTCGTCGGCGCGGGTCGCCTCCGCCGCCCGGTCGAGCAGGGCCGCCAGCTCCGCGAGGGACTCGGGGGTGGCGCGGGAGGCGGCGAGCCCGGCGGCGTAGACCTCCAGCGCCTCGCGCAGTTCGAACAGCTCGGCCACGTCCGCCCGGGTGAGACGGCGCACGACCGTGCGGCGCGGGGTCTCGAAGTGGACGAAGCCCTCGGCGACCAGCGCGCGGATCGCCTCACGGACCGGGACGCGTGAGACCCCGAAGCGTTCGGCCAGCTCGCGCTCGACGAGTCGGTCACCCGGACGGAGGCGTCCGGCGATGATGTCCTGCCGCAGCGTGCCCAGGACACGTTCGCGCACCGCGCCCAGGGGTTCGATCTTCGCTCCTTCGGGAGCCAGGGAGCTCATGGGGCAATCCTCGCCGACTCCGGAGGTCTTTTACCGACCGTTAACAACAACGACATCGGTCAGAACTGTTGACGGGAGGACGATGAGCGCAGTTTGGTATACCAAACAGTCGAGGTGCTCCCCTGGTCCCCCACTCCGGTGCCGCCCCTCCCCGCCACCCGACCCCGTCTCCTGACGCTCCTGGAGGCCCCGTGTCCCTCGCCGACCGTGCCGAAGCCACCGGCACCACAGCGTTCGTCCCCGATCCCCGCCTCACCAACGAAGACCTCGCCCCCGCGAAGAAGCGGAACTGGAAGGTCTTCGACCTCTTCGCCCTGTGGATGTCCGACGTCCACAACCTCGGTAACTACACGTTCGCCGCGGGCCTGCTGGTCCTCGGTATGAACGTCTGGCAGGTGTTCACCTCGCTGCTCGTCGGCTTCGTGATCATCTACATCGGGATGAACTGGATGGGGAAGATCGGGCAGCGCCACGGCGTGCCCTTCCCCGTGGTCAGCCGCATCAGCTTCGGCGTCTGGGGCGCCAACATCCCGGCCATCATCCGGGCCGTGATCGCCATCATGTGGTACGGCATCCAGACCTACCTCGCGTCCGTCGCGGTCAACATCATGCTGATGGCCGCCTGGCCGGGCCTGGAGTCCTGGACGCACAACTCCTTCCTCGGCCTGCACCAGCTCGGCTGGTGCACCTTCGTCGCCCTCTGGCTCATCCAGGCGCTGATCATCAGCCAGGGTATGGAGTCGGTCCGCAAGTTCCAGGACTTCTGCGGTCCCGCGATCTGGATCGTCATGATCGCGCTGGCGGTCTGGATCCTCGCCAAGGCCGGCTGGACCATCTCCCTCACCACGACCCCTCACCCGGTCTCCGTGGGCGAGCAGTGGCGGCAGTGGTTCGGAGCGATCGGACTCGTCCTCGCCACCTACGGCACGCTGATGCTCAACTTCTGCGACTTCTCCCGCTTCGCGCCCGACTACAGGACCGTCAAGCGCGGCAACTTCTGGGGTCTGCCGATCAACTCGACCGCCTTCGTGGTCGTGTCGGTCATCGTCACGGCCGGCTCGCTGGAGGTGTTCGGCGAGGCCATCACCGACCCGGCGGAACTCGTCGCCAAGGTCGGCAACACCTGGGTGCTCGTGCTGGGCGCCCTGACCTTCGCCATCGCCACCATGGGCGTCAACATCGTCGCCAACTTCGTCTCACCGGCGTACGACCTCGCCAACGTCTGGCCACAGAAGATCACCTTCAAGGTCGGCGGCATGATCAGCACGGTCGCGGCGCTGGTGGTGACCCCGTGGAACCTCTTCTCCAACCCCACCGTCGTCCAGTACTTCCTCGGCGGCCTGGGCGCCTTCCTCGGCCCGCTGTTCGGCGTCATCATGCTCGACTACTTCTGGGTCAAGCGCGGCCGCATCGACGTCGACGAACTCTTCGACGCCACGCCCGGCTCCCGCTACTACTACCGCAAGGGCGTCAACCCCAAGGCCCTGTGGGCGTTCCTGCCGGCCGCTGCGGTCTCGGCGGTCCTCGCCCTGGTCCCGACCTTCGGTCACGTCGCCCCGTACTCCTGGTTCATCGGCACCGCGCTGTCCGCCGGGCTGTACGCCGTGCTGTGCCGGGACGAGCGGGCCGCCGCTCCGGCCCCGTCCGAACCGGCAGCCGTGGAGGGCTGAGCGTGCGCATCGTCGTCACGAACTGCAACACGACGCAGGGGATGACCGAGGAGATCGTGCGAGGTGCCCGGGCCGCAGCAGGCCCGGGCACCACCGTGACCGGACTGACCCCGGCCTGGGGCCCCGAGTCCGCGGAGGGCTGGCTCGACAGCTACCTCTCCGCCGCCGCCGTCCTCGACACCCTGCGCACCTACGACAAGCCCTACGACGCGGTCGTCATGGCCGGGTTCGGCGAGCACGGGCGTGAGGGCGCACGCGAACTGGTGGACGTCCCCGTCGTCGACATCACCGAGGCCGCCGCGCACCTCGCCTGTCTCCTCGGGCGGCGCTACGGCGTCGTCACCACGCTCGAACGCTCCTGCGGGCAGATCGAGGACAGCCTCGACGCCGCCGGGGTGGGCCGCAACTGCGCGGCGATCGTCGGCACCGGGCTGGGCGTCCTCGACCTCGCCGAAGCCGACCGCACCACCCGGGCCTTCCTGGCGGCCGGGCAGCGGGCCCGGGACGCCGGTGCCGAGGTGCTGGTCCTCGGCTGCGCCGGCATGACCGGACTGCAGCGGACGGTGGGGGAGAAGCTGGGGATGCCGGTCGTCGACGGGGTGGGAGCGGCCGTGAAGCTCGCCGAGTCGCTGGTGACGCTGGGACTGACCACCAGCCGCGTGGGCGGGTACGCGAAGCCGCTCCCGAAGAGGAGGAGCTGGGGGGCCGCGGGGCCGGCCGAGCCGGACAGCGGGTGAGGAGGGGAACGGGGCAGGGGGGAACGGGTCAGGGGTGAACGGGTAGGGAGGGGCGGTGAGAAGGGCGCGGGTGGAAGCGCCCTCTCGATGTCCGGAGCCCTCGCCTACGCGGCCGGGGGCTCCGGCACCACCGCCGTCGCCGTGATCTCCACCAGCTGACCCGTGTAGCCGAGGCAGGCCACGCCGAGGAGGGTCGAGGAGTGGGGGCCCGTGCTGAGGCCGGACGCCTCGACGACGTCCCAGACCGCGGTGAGGGCCGCGGTCTCGCCGCTGACGACATACACATCGGTGCAGACGACGTGCTCGAAGTCGCTGCCCACCGCCCGCAGTTGCTCCCCGAGGTTCGCCAGCACCTGCTCGGCCTGCCGGACCGGATCCCCCTCCCCGACCAGCTTCCCGTCGGCGTCCAGCGGAACGGCCCCGGCGAGGAACGCGAGCTTCGTCCCGGCCTCGACGACGGACGCGTGCGCGTACACGGGCGGCGCGAACAGACCGGGGACGGTGGTGCGCTGAATCATGAAGGCTCCTCGTGAGGGACGACCAGTCGATGATGCGGACCTCTCGCCCCGCCCGCATCCGAATTCCGGGCCGTCCCCCGTCCTCTGCGTCGGACCCGAGTCGCTGTTCCGTGCCGGCCCACGCTCGCGTGCCCCGATTGCGTTCATAAAGAACGTGGTATCTGCAGCGATCGTCACACCGCGGTAATACGAGCGTTCCACATCCTCCAGGTGCGGCACCTACCGTGGAGGGCACGCGTACCGGTGCCATGAGCACGGATGCCACGAGTACCGATGACGCGAGCGGCGCGTCTCCCGACGTCGCCGCACCAGCCACGCCCCGGCCACCGTCGCCCGAAGGCACACCCCCGCCCTCACCCGACGACAGGAGCCCCGTGTCCCGCCCCGCCGCCCTCGCCCTGCCGCCCTGGCTCGCCCACGCTCTGCGCGCGCAAAGGGGGCCGGTGCCCTGGAACGCTGTCGTGCGCGGGGCGCTGGCCGGTGGGCCGTTGCTGCTGGCGGCCGTGGTGCTGGGGCGGCCGTCCGCCGGGGTCCTCGCCGCCCTCGGCGCGATGCTCGCCGGGATCAACGACCGTCCCGGAAGCCGACGCGTGGCCGTCCAGCGGCTCGGCGTGCCCGCGCTCGCGGGAGCCGTGGGGCTGCTCGTCGGCACCTACGCCGGGCAGTACACCGGCGCCGTGGTCCTCACCCTGCTGCTCACCGCGCTCGGACTCCTCGCCGGTGCGATGAGCGCGGTCGGGCTCGTGGCCTCCGGAGCGGGCACGCAACTGCTGGTCGCGGCCGCCATCGGCGCGGGCATGCCGCTGCCGGAGGCGGGCTGGGAGCGGGCGCTCGCCTACCTCGCCGGCGCCGGATGGCTGCTCGCCCTGCGCCTCGCCCTGCCCACACCCGCGGTCCTCACCGCCGGTGACTACCGCTTCGACGGGGAACGGGACGCCGTCGCCGCCGTCTACGACGCGATCGCCGCCCTGCTGGACGCCGTCGGCACCCCCGGCGCGCTCGCCCGGCGGGCCGCGCTGACCGCCGCCCTCGACCACGCACAGGACGCGCTCGCCGGACCCCGGCTGCGGCGCCACGCCGGCTCGTCGGCCGAGTGGCGCCTGCACGCCCAGTACGCCGCCGCGCTGCCCCTGGCGGAGGCGGCGACCGCACTGGCCTGGGCCGGGGACGCCCCGGTCGGCCGCGCCTCCGAAGGACCCCGGCGGCTCGCCGCGGCCGTACGGGGCAACACCACGACCGGACCGCTGCCCGCGCCCGTCCTGCCCCGCGCCCGGACTCGGCGGCCCGCCGGCGCCCCCGTCGAACCGGCGCTGCGCGCCCTCGACGACGCGCTCCTGCGGGCCGCCGAGACCTTCGACCGGGGCGGCGACCCCCGCGCCCTGCACACCCGCCGCCGCACCCTCGGCTCCCTGCTCCGGCTCGGCCTCGGGGCAGGCGGCCGCGAGTACGGGCTGCGGGTCGCCCTGTCCTTCGGGGCGGCCGCGGCCGTGGCACAGGCGCTGCACCACGAGCACTGGTACTGGCTGCCGGCGACCGCCGTCTTCCTGGTCAAGCCGGACCTGGGGCCGCTGGTGTCCCGTGTGCTGTGCCGGGCCGCGGGGACCGTGCTCGGCGCGGTCCTCTTCGCCGGGTTCGCCGCCGTCCTGCCCCGGCCCGAAGGGCTCGTCGCGCTGGTCGCGGTCAGCGGGGCGCTGATCCCCGTCGCCACCCGGCACTTCGCCGCCCAGACGGCCGTCGTCACCGTCCTCGTCCTCGCCCTCGTCATGGTCGGCGGCGATCCCCAGGCATCCTGGAGCCGCATCGGCGAAACGCTTCTGGCCTGCGCCATCGTCCTGGTCGTCGGCCATCTGCCGATACCGAAGGGGCAGCGGGGCGGGGGCGTACGCGCCCGGCTCACCGAAGCGGGCACCGCGGCGTACGCCTACCTCGCGCACGTCCTGGACGAGTCGCGTGCGCCGGGCGCCCGCTCCGATGCCAACGGGACGCCCCCGGCGAGCGGTCCGGCCACGCCCAACGGGGTCACCGTGTCCGTCGGCGCCGCCCTGCCCGGCGCGGCCGACGAGCGGGCCGCACGCTGGGCCCTGCGCCGCGAGGCATACCGCGCGCTCGCCCGCGCCCGAGGTGCGATCGCCCTCTCCGGGGCCGAACTGCCCGCCCTGGCCCGGCACACCGAGGGTACCGACGAGGTCGCCGCCGCCCTCGAACGCCTGGTGGACACCACCACAGCCTGCGCCGTGCACCTCGACGACACCGGACGGCTCAGCCGCCACCACACCGACCGTCTCACCGCGCTCCTCGACGAACTCGCCCGCCACCGCGGGAACACCGGCACCAGCCTTCCCGAGGCACCGGACATGACCGGTCTACCGGGCGCGGCCGACGCACCGGGCGCGGCCGACGCACCGGGCGCGGCCGAGGCACCGCCGAGGCAGGGTCTGCGCGCGTGATCCCCCGCGGGCGGAGCGGCCGTGGCGGCGGGCCGGAGGACCGGGTGGGCGAGCGGACCGGCGCCTCACCCCGCCCATCCCGGCGGCGACGAAGAAAAGCCCCGCCCGACCGATGAGTTCCGCCTCCCCCTCCGCTCCACACCGGCAGAACGGACCGCACCGGAGGAGGAACCCATGTCGCTTCCGTGGATCGCCCCGCGCGAGGAATGGCGCGCCGCGCGGGAGGAACTGCTGCTCAAGGAGAAGGCCCTCACCCGCGCGCGACGCGCTGGAGGCCGAGCGGCGGCGGATGCCGATGGGCGAGGTCCGCGAGGAGTCCGTCTTCGAGGGCGGTGACGGCAAGGCGACCCTGCGGGACCTGTTCCGGGAGCGGCGGCAACTGATCGTGCACCACTCGCGTTCGCCCCGGAGTGGGAGGCCGGCTCCCGCGACTGCTCTGCTTTCCTCGACGAGATCGGGCACCTCGCGCATCTGCGCGCGCGGGGGACCGAGTTCGCCGTCGTGTCGCGGGCGCCGTACCCCCGCATCCTGCCTTTCAAGGCACGCATGGGAGGGACGGTGCCCTGGTACTCGTCGTTCGGCAACACGTTCGACCATGACCACGACGCCGTCGAGCGGCCGGGCGTGAGCTGCTTCCTGCGGGAGCGCGAGCGGGTGTTCCACACGTACTCGGCGTACGGGCGCGGTCTGGAGGGGCTCGGCTCCACCGCCGGACTGCTGGCCCTCACGGTGCTGGGAGGGGTGGGCGACGAGCGGATCCGGTACCGCGACGAGTACGAGGAGTGACTGAGCGTGACAGCGTGGCAGGCAGTGCAAGGTTTTGCACACAAGGTCACCGGAATGTGTGGTTTCTGAGAGGTACCTCACGATCCGTCGTTGACCTCGTGTCAACTACGTCTCAGTACCGTCACTTCGCGAGCCGTTCACCCCGTGGTTGGCGTTTAAATCTACAAGCTGCCCGGCCGTGATCACGGTACCCACGGGTGCAGCGGGACACGGAGGTGCAGCATGAACGGGCGAACGGTGCTGGGGCGCTTTCCCGCCGGTGGGCCGCGCGGCTCGTGGCCGGCGGAGGAGCTGGCGCACGCGGCCCGCCTCGAGGGGCAGCAGGCCGAGGTCGTGATGGACATCGCGACCGACATGTTCCTGGTCATCGTGCGCGGCGCCGACACCGCCGTGACCGCGTCGGCCTGATCTCACCCCGGCTTCGGCGCGGGCACCTTCTCCGGGGCGGCTGCGGCCGCCGCCGGCGTGGCGGGCCGCGCGGGCGCGGGCACCTTCGCCGCGAACTGCTCCGCCTGCAGCGAGTACAGCTCCGCGTACACCCCGCCTGTGGCCAGCAGCTCGTCCGGGGTACCGGACTCCACGAGACGGCCCTGGTCGAGGACGTGCACGAGGTCGGCGTGGCGCACCGACGCCAGCCGGTGCGTGATCAGGACGACCGTCTGACCGGTGCCCGCCAGGGCGCGGATCTTCTCGAAGACCTCCAGCTCGGCGCGGGCGTCGAGGGCCGCCGTCGGCTCGTCGACGATCAGGATGCGCCCGCGCCGGTAGGCCGCGCGAGCGATCCCGAGGCGCTGCCACTGCCCGCCCGACAGTTCGTGCCCGCCGCTGAACCCCCTGCCCAGCAGCGTGTCCAGGCCGCGCGGCAGGTCCTCCACGACGTCCTGCGCCCCGGCGTCCGCCACGGACGCGGCGAGCCGCTCCTCCGTCAGCGGCGCCGACGGGCGGCCGATCGCCAGGTTGACGCGGGCCGTGAACGGCCACCGCTTGAAGTCCTGCGCGACCATGGCGATGCGCTCGGCCAGCCGCCGCCGGTCCGCGCCCGCCGCGTCCACGCCGTCCCACATGATCCTGCCCCGGTCGGGCGCGTACAGCCCCGCGAGCAGCTTGACCAGGGTCGTCTTGCCCGAACCGTTCTCCCCGACGAGCGCCACGATCTTGCCCAGCGGCACGGTCAGGGTGACATCGCTCAGCGCGGGCCGGGCGGCCTTGCCCGGGTAGGTGAAGGACACGTTCTCCACCCGGATCTCCCGCGGGTCCTCGGGCAGCGGATCACCGCCCTCCGGGATCGCGCGCTTGGCGGCCTCCACGTACAGCCGCTGCATGTCGCCCACGAACAGGGCCTCCTCGTGCAGGGAGTTCACCTCCAGCACCAGGGTGTCGAGGCTGGCGGAGCCGGTGCGGATCGCGATGACGGCCGTCCCCGCCACGGACAGTGCCATCGCGCCGCCGAGCAGCAGAGCGCCCAGCGTCGCGTACGTCGCCACGGTGGCCAGCCCGGTCCACAGGGCCGCGTACAGGCCCGTACGGGCCGCCAGCCGGGCCAGGCGGGCCTGCTCGGCCTCCGCCGTCTCCGACATGGAACGGAAGTGGCGCAGCAGGAACGGGCCGACGCCGTGCACCCGGATCTCCGGGGCTGCCTCCGGCTCGATCAGCAGCGAGCCGATCAGATATCCCGCGCGCGCGTGCTGCACCCAGGCGTGAAAGGACGTGTAGCGGCGGCGGGCGATCGTCAGGGAACTCCAGGCGCTCGGCAGCGTCATCGTCACGAGCAGCGGCAGGAGGGCCGGGTGCAGCACGGTCAGGACACCGGCCGCCGCGATCAGCGAGATCAGCGCGTTCACCACGCGCGCCGAGTAGCTGATCATCCTGCGGGCCGACTGGGCGCCGTACTTCGCGGTGTCGAGCAGCTTGTGGAAACCGTCGTCCTCGATCGCGGACAGCTCCACGGCCGCCGCGCGCTCCAGATACAGCTCGGTCGCGACGCGCTCCACCTTCGGCTCCAGCCGGCCCGTGGCGTACGTCGACGCGGCCCGCAGCAGGGTGGACACCAGCATCACGGCGGCGATGGCGACGAGCGCGGGGGCGGCCTCCCGCAGCCGCTGCTCGACGGTGCCGTCCGCGATCAGCCGCGCCAGGACCGAGTTCATCGCCAGCAGACTCACCGCCTGGGCGAGGCCGCGGCCCGTCTCGGACGCCAGCACGGTCCGGGCCGCCCACCGGTCCGCCTGCCAGGCCAGCCGGAAACTCGACGCGAGCAGCGACGGCAGCCGCCGCACCATCGCGCGGAAGTTCAGCTCCAGAAACGCGTTCGCATGCTGCGACCAGCCCATGTCGTACCGCAGCGGCCCTCCGAACAGCAGCCGCTCCGACTCCGACGTCTCCGGCCTGTCCCCGTCACGTGCCCTGCCCACCCACGGCCTCCCCCGAGTCGTCGCCGACAGGCCACTATCCCGGCGCGCCCGGTCCCCGGCCAGGGCGCACGACGTAGCGACCCCACCCGCCCGGAGCACGCGGGGCGCGAAGCAGGGGGGAGGGGAGCGGGGGAGAAGTTCGCCGACGATGTCGAGACAGGAGCGCCGAGACGGAAGGGGCGGGACAGGAGAGTCCAGACAGGAGCGGGGGCGCGGGCGGCGCTCGCGCGGGGGAGTGCGGCCCGGCCGTCGGAGCGCTACGCGGTCATCGTCCGGGACCACGACGGCGTGGTCCCGGTGACCCGGCACAGCGCCAGGTACAGCGGTATCGGCGGGGTGTAGGGAATGGCGCCCTCCGGCCGGAGGATCAGCGGGGGCACGTCCGCGCCGTCGGGAACCAGCGCTCCGGTGGTGTAGCGCGCCGGGGCGGGCCACTGCAGCGCGTAGTCGGAATCGGAGGGCACGATCCACCACCAGTGCGCCCTGTCGGCGTAGACGCAGCCCACGCGGGGCAGCCGGGGCAGGACCAGCGGCCCGAAGCGGGCCGGGACGGCCACGGCGTCGCAGCCCATCGGTGCGGTCATGCCCTCGGGCAGGGGGAGGGGGCGGGGCGTCGCAGCGGGTCGCTGGGCGCGGCGCAGTCGGGTCAGGGTGTCAAGGCTCACCACGCGAGCCACTCTGCCCCCACCGGGGGGCAGAGCGGGACCGATCGACGCGCTCACACCCATTCGGCCCCCGACCAGCGCCCGACTTCCTGCCGGACCTCGACCTCCGCACCCGCACCCGCACGGCCCCCGGCCACGGTGAGGCCGACGATGCCTCTGCGGTCCTCGGTCCCTCTGCGGGCCTCGGCCCCCGCACGGGCCTCCGCCGCACCCCGACGGGGGTCGCCGACCGCGCGGGGCTCGGTGCTCCCGCGGACCTCGGCACTCCTGCGGGGCGCGGTGTCCCCGCGGGCTCCGGCATCCCCGGGACCGCCGGCAGCCGTGAGACGGAACGCCTCCGGCTCGCCGTCCCGGTCCTCCGTCGGCGGCTTCTTCGCGCCCCAGCCCAGATCGGACCGGGCCGCGGTGTCCGCGTGCACGGCCGGGCCCGTGACGGTGACCGCGCACGCGCCCGTGTCGGGGGAGACCTCGTCGGGGACGACGGGGACGAGCCCTCGCGGCACGTCCGCCCACACCAGCAGGCCCAGACCCACCGGCTGCGCACCCCAGGAGCGGCAGAGGGACTCTATGAGGAGCAGCCCCCTGCCGTGTTCCTCCTCCGGCCGTTGCGGCGAGGGGTGCGGCTCACCGGGCGCGCAGCCCTCGTCCCGCACCGCTATGCGCACCAGTTCGCCGCCGTCGACCAGCTCGCAGACGACATGGGTGCTCGCGGTGTGCACGATCGCGTTGGTCACCAGCTCGGACACGACCAGCGCGGCCGTGTCGCAGGCGTCCTCGCAGACGGCCCAGCCCGTGAGCTGGGTACGGGTCACACGCCGGGCCTGGGCCACGGCACCCGGGTGCGCGGCCAGCTCGAACCGGAACCGGCGCTCGGCGATGGTCTCGGGGCGCGCCCCGGCGGCCGGACCGGGACCGACACGGTCTCCGGCGGCGTCTGTTCCTAACGGCGCAGGGGGCGGAATCACGCTTGCCACTATCGCCCCGCCGTGAACACTTGGCAAGTGTCACTCTGAAAATTGCAGAGTGCCGTGTGACTCTCTGAACGGTCATGGCACACTGCACGCAACAGCACGTGTAGCGGCGCCAGTTGGAAATCCCTCGCACAACATTCATAAGCACGCACAGTGTTCGTATGTGTACACGGACCCGCGTGGCGCGCGAGACCTCCGAGCGGCGCCGCCCGGCTGCCGGGACCGCAAGACCGGACAGGCCGCCCGTCGGACACAGGTCGGCGCAGAGTCAGAGAGCGAGAGGGGCGAGATGAGCGAGCCGCGGTCCGCGCCGACGGTCGGCCAGGTCGTGCTGGGCCGACGCCTGTTGGATCTGCGCGAACGCGCGGGCATCCGACGCGAGGAAGCCGGACGCATCCTGCACGTCACCGCCGCCACGGTCCGCCGGATGGAGACCGCCGAGGTCGCTCTCAAGATCCCCTACCTCCAACTCCTGCTGAAGGCGTACGGAGTCGGCGACGAAGAGGCCGAGACGTTCGTCCGGCTCGCCGAGGACGCCAACAAACCCGGCTGGTGGCAGCGCTACCACGACATCCTGCCGGGCTGGTTCTCCATGTACGTCAGCCTGGAGGGCGCCGCCGGCCTCATCCGCGGCTACGACCCCCACTTCGTCCCCGGACTGCTGCAGACCGAGGACTACGCGCGTGCCGTCATGACCTCGGGCGCCATCGGCCAGACCAAACCCGACGACATCGAGCGCCACGTCGCCCTGCGCATGCAACGGCAGGAACTGCTCACCCGTGACGACGCACCCCGGCTGTGGTGCGTGATGGACGAGACCGTCCTGCGCCGCTCCGTCGGAGGACCGGCGGTCATGCGCGCCCAGATCGACCGACTGCTGGAGGCCATGGAACTGACCCGTGTGACGCTCCAGGTCGCCCCCTTCGACACAGGACCGCACCCCGGCACCTACGGGCCGTTCGTCCTGTTCCGTTTCGCCATGCCCGAACTCCCGGACATGGTCTACAGCGAGTACCTGACCGGCGCCGTCTATCTGGACGACCGCTCCGAGGTGGCGACCCACCTCGAGGTCATGGACCGCATGGCGGCGCAGGCCGCCACGGCACAACGCACGAAGGAGATCCTCCGCGATCTCCGCAAGGAGCTCTGAAGACACCGAATGGACTACATCAAGTCGCAGTCGCGCACGCGCAAGCAGTCGCACACACGCGTCTACAACGGCATGCCCGCCCGGGAACTCGGCAGCGAGGGCTGGCACAAGCCCTGGAGCGGAGGAAACGGCGGCAACTGCCTGGAGGCCATGAAACTCGCCGACGGCCGCATCGCCGTACGGCAGTCCACCGACCCCGACGGACCGGCGCTGATCTACACACCCGACGAGATGAACGCCTTCATCCAGGGTGCCAAGGCGGGGGTGGCCGACTTCCTCCTCTCCTGAGGCCTGTTGCGCACTCCCTGTTGCTCAGTCGATTTCCCTAAGTTGGCCTTGAGTTGATCACCAACCGCCGCACCTTCCCCTGGAGTCCGTCATGAACGGGAGTCCTCCCGTCGAGATCGACACGAGCAGACCCCACCCCGCACGCATGTACGACTGGTATCTCGGCGGCAAGGACAACTACCCCGTCGACGAGGCCATGGGCAGGCAGATGCTGGCCCTCGACCCGCGGGTACCGGTGATGGCGCGGGTCAACCGGGCCTTCATGCACCGCTCCACACGCTGGCTCGCGGAGAACGGGGTACGCCAGTTCCTCGACGTCGGCACCGGCATCCCGACCGAACCGAACCTCCACCAGATCGCCCAGCGCGTCGCCCCCGACGCGAACGTCGTCTACTGCGACAACGATCCCATCGTGCTGGCCCACGCCGCCGCCCTGCTGCGCGGCACCCCCGAGGGGCACACCGAGTACCTGCAGGCCGACGTACGCGACCCGCACGCCGTCATCGAGGGCGCCAAGAAGGTCCTGGACCTCACCCGGCCCGTGGCGCTCTCCCTCATCGCGCTGCTGCACTTCGTCTCCGACGAGGACGGCGCCCACACCCTCGTCCAGCGGCTGATGTCCGAACTGCCCTCCGGCAGCTACCTGGTCGTCACCCACGCCACCGCCGACTTCACCCCAGAGGAGTCCAGGGCGGCCACGGACAAGCTCAAGGCCGCCGGCGTCACCCTGGCCCTGCGCTCCCGCGAGGAGTTCGCCCGCTTCTTCGACGGCCTCGACCTGGTCGACCCCGGCGTCGAGGTCCCCCAGCACTGGCACCCCGAACTCGGCGAACCCGTCCCCGGCCAGGACGACGGGATCATCCCCGGCTACGGGGCGGTGGCGCGCAAGCCGTAGCGCTTCGCGGACCGCCCTGCGACGAGTGCGGCGCGCGCCCCACGGCACGCGCCGCGCGTCCACCCGGTCGTCGCGCATCTGCGCGGGTGCGCGCGGCTGCGCGGGCGCGTGCACTGCGCGAGGGGGCGCTCCGGGCGTGAGTCGTGGCGCGCGAGTGAGCTGGGCGCGCGTCCAGGCGTCGAAGAGGCGCCGCGCCCACACGTACGACCATGACACCCCGTCGACAGGGAGAACCCCGGCGACCAGGCCCACCGGGACCTGCGTGCGTCCCGCCGGCCCTCGGGTCCGCCGGGACCTCAGGCCCACGGGGACCCACGGCCCACCGAGACCTCGCGCCCGCCGGGGCCTGGGGCCTACGGAGATCCACGGCCCGTCGGCCACCGCACCCCGCTCAGCTGAGTGCTGAGCGTCGTGCCCCGCTCACCCCGGTGGCAGCACGCCGCACAGCGCCTCCACCGCCGCCCCGTACGCGTGCTCCGGCGGCGTCGCATACCCCACGACGAGCCCGTCCGGCGCGTCCCCCACAGCCTCCGGATGCCGGAACTCCGCGAGACCGTCGAGCGCCACCCCCCGCCAGACCGCCGCCCTCACCACGGACCGCTCGGTCCCGGGCGGCAACCGCAGCACGGCGTGCAGCCCGGCGGCGATCCCGGTGACCTCGATGTGCGGCGCCTGCGCGGCGAGGGCCGCGACGAGCCGGTCCCGCCTCGCCCGGTACCGCTGCCGCATACGCCGCACATGACGGTCGTACGCCCCGGAGACCAGGAAGTCCGCGAGCGCCAACTGCTCCGGCACACTCGCCCACGCCTCCCGCTCACCCTTCGCCTCCAGCACGGCACCCACATACCGCTCCGGCAGTACCATCCACCCCAGCCGCAACGCCGGCGACAGGCTCTTGCTCACCGAACCGATGTGCACGACCCGCTCGGGATCCAGACCCTGCAAGGCCCCCACGGGCCTGCGGTCGTAACGGAACTCCCCGTCGTAGTCGTCCTCCAGGACCAGTCCGCCACGTGCGCGTGCCCAGTCCACGACAGCGGCCCGCCGCACGGGATGCAGGGGGCCGCCGGTCGGGAACTGATGCGCCGGAGTGAGCAGCACGGCCCGCTCCCGGTCCAGACCGTCCACCCCGGCACCGTCCTCGTCGAGCGGCAACGGAACCGTCCGCACGGAGGCCGCCGCCAGCAGCTCACGATGGAAACCCAGACCGTACGACTCCACGGCCAGCGGCCCCCGCAGCACCCGCCCGTGGAACAGCAGCCGCAGCGCGTGCGCGAAACCCGAGCAGATCACGATCCGCGACGGATCGGTCCGCACGCCCCGCGCACGGGCCAGATACTCGGTCAGCGCCTCCCGCAGCTCGATCCGACCGGCCGGATCACCTGGCCCGAACACCTCGCTGGGCGCCCGCGTCAACGCCCTGCGATACGACGCCGCCCAGGCCGCCCTCGGGAACGCCGACGCGTCCGGTGAACCCTGCCGCAGGTCGTGCCGCGGCCCCCGCGCGCGGGGCGGAGCCTCCCGGGGCGGGCGCGCCGCAACGCCCAACGGTTCGGCCCGCTCGGCGACCCGCGTACCCGAGCCCTGGCGCGCCGTCAGCCAGCCCTCCGCGACCAGCTCCGCATACGCGTCGGCGACCGTGTTCCGGGCGACACCCAGGTCCGCCGCCAGCGAGCGGTACGGGGGCAACCGGGTCCCGGGAGCGAGCCGCCCACCCCGCACCGCGTCCCGCAAAGCCCGGATCAACGCCGCCCGCCGCCCGCCCCCACCGGACAGTTCGAGATGCAGATCGGCTCCGATCCGCTCCGCCGAATTGACCCACGAATCCTCCATGAAAATGCACCCTACGGGAGGTCTTTCCGCGCCATAGATTCATGGTCATGACGACGAACACAACGAAGAACACGAAGAACACGACGGACGCGACCGACGCGACGGGCACGGTGAACTGCACGAACCCGGCCGACCCCACCACCGCACCCCCGCGCCTCGACTTCGCGAAGACCGCCCGGAACGCCTTCCGCGCCCTCATCGGCTTCGACGCGGCGGCCCGCGAAGGCCTCGACCCGGCCCTGGTGGAACTGATCCAGATCCGCGCCTCCCACCTCAACCACTGCGCCTACTGCCTCCACATGCACACCACCGACGCCCGCAAGGCCGGCGAGAGCGAGGACCGGCTGCACATGATCCCGGTCTGGCGAGAGGCCCGGCACTTCTTCACCGCCCGCGAACAGGCCGCGCTCGCCCTCACCGAAGCGGTCACACTCGTCGCCGACGCCGGCGTCCCCGACGACGTCTACGCGGAAGCCGCCACCCACTTCGACGACACCGAACTTGCCCACGTCCTCGCCCTGATCCTCACCATCAACACGTGGAACCGCATCGCCCTCTCCACCGCCAAACGAGCCGGCACGGACACCCGCTGAACAACTCGGCCCCGGAGCGGCCTTCGCCCATCCGCCGGGCCCGCAAGGGCTCGCCACTCCCGGCCGGGTCGCGCCCGCGATACGGCCCGGCGCCGCCCCACCGGCCCGCGGTCACGCCGTCATGGGCCGGTCGTACGGTCCGATCGGGGCCGGCAGGCGTGCCGTCCCGGTCAGCCGACGGTCCACCGCGGCGGCCACCGCGCGCCCCTCGGCGATCGCCCAGACGACCAGGGACTGCCCGCGCGCGGCGTCCCCGGCCGCGTACACGCCGGGCACGGTGGTCTCGAAGTCCCGCCCACGGGTGATCGTCCCGCGCGGATCAAGAGCCAGTCCGAGCTGCTCCACGAGCCCGTCATGACGGTCCGGCCCGGAGAACCCGAGAGCCAGCAGGACCAGATCGGCGGGCAGCGTCCGCCCGGTGCCGGGCCGGGCCCGCCTCCCACCGTCGACCTCCACCAGGTGCAACGCCCGGACCTGCCCCGACTCGTCCCCCGTGAAGCGGAGCGTGGACGCCGCGAACAGCCGCGCGTCCGCGTCCGCCGCCGGCGCCGACCGAAGATCGCGCGCCTCCTCGTGCGCCGCCGAGAGCCGATAGACCTTCGGATACGTCGGCCACGGATCCACGTCCTCGTCACGCTCGGCCTCCGGCAGCGGATAGATGTCCAACTGCGTCACGGACGCGGCCCCCTCCCGCACCGCCGTCCCCAGACAGTCCGCCCCCGTGTCACCACCCCCGACGATCACCACATGCTTCCCGGCCGCCGAGAGCGGCGACACCGCCAGGTCCCCCTCACACACCCGGTCGGCCAGCGGCAGATACTCCATCGCCTGATGAATACCGCCCAACTCCCGCCCAGGCACCTGCAGTTCACGCCATGCCGTAGCACCTGTGGCGATCACCACCGCGTCGTACCGGGCCCGCAGCTCAGCCGCCCCGACATCCCTCCCCACGGCGGTCGACGTACGGAACTTCGTGCCCTCCGCCCGCATCTGCTCCAACCGCCGGTCCAGATGCCGCTTCTCCATCTTGAACGCCGGGATCCCGTAGCGCAGCAACCCCCCGATCCGGTCCGCCCGCTCGTACACGGCCACCGTGTGACCGGCCCGCGTCAGCTGCTGCGCCGCCGCCAGCCCGGTGGGCCCGGAGCCGACGACGGCGACCGTCCGCCCCGACAGCCGGTCCGGCGGCCGAGGAGGCGTGAAACCGTCCGACCAGGCCCGGTCCGCGATGGCGACCTCCACGTTCTTGATGGTCACCGCGGGCTGATTGATCGCCAGCACACACCCCGCCTCGCACGGCGCGGGACACAACCGTCCGGTGAACTCGGGAAAATTGTTCGTGGCGTGCAGCCGGTCGCTCGCCGCCCGCCAGTCCTCCCGCGACACCAGGTCGTTCCACTCGGGAATCAGATTCCCGAGTGGACAGGCGTCGTGACAGAACGGAATCCCACAGTCCATGCACCGGTCCGCCTGCTTGCTGACGATCGGCAGAAGCGCCCCCGGGACATACACCTCGTCCCAGTCCCGCACCCGCTCCTCCACCGGCCGACGGCGCCACTCCTCGCGCGGCGTGGTCAGAAAACCCTTGGGATCGGCCATGGCCGTCTCCCTCACGTATGACGTACGCGTGCGGCCACGGCCGGGCACGACCGCAGCCGGCGGACTGGACCGGCATGAGGGACTGGGGGCGCGGAGCACGAGGCCGTACGCCGTCGGGCGACACTCTCTTCCCGCCACGATACGACGCGCCCGCCGCCCTCGCCTCAGGCCAGCGCGAGCAGGTACGACAGGGCGGCCGCGGCCGACGCGACCGCCCGGACGGTGTTCCACGTCGTCCACCGGCTCACGTACTCACGCCAGTACGCGGCGGCCTCAGCCGTGCCCGCGCCCAGCCCGGCGAGCGTCTCGTTGCGCGGCACGTTCGCCACCATCGTGACCCCGAAACAGCCGAACAGATACAGCGCACTGCCCAGCAGCAGTTCCACCCTGCCCTCGTCCGGCCACAGCACGAAGGTCACGACGGCCAGCACGGCACACAGCACCGCCGTACCCACGAACAACAGCATGAACGCCGGCGTCAACGCACTCACGTTGATCGCCTGCATCGCCGCCACGCCCTGCGCGGGTGGCAACGATGCCAGCCCCTTCATCACGAACGTCGAGAACCCGCAGAACACCCCCGCCACGATCGCCGTCCCGAGCAGCCCCAGCACCGTCAGCACGAAGTACGGCCCATCGATCATGTCCGCTCCCACCTCGCCCCCTCGAATCCCCAAGATCCTGCCCCGCACCCACTGTCACCACAAGCGAACAGCCGCAGCCGCAGTGACGGTCGCGGAGGGAGGAGGGGCCCCTCCCCCCTCCCCTCCCTCCCCCTCACCCCGCCTCCCGCCACTCCCGCAGCCTCGCCTCCACCGTCCCCGTGATCCGTCGTCGCGCCTCGTGCCGGGGCACGCCGCTCATCAGCAGCCGGTCGTACGGCGTGTCCACGTGCCGTACGGATGCGATGACGGCGGAGGTCACCGCGACCTGGGTCAGCGCGCGGCCGGCCGCGCTGCGGCCGACACGGCCGCTGCCGCGCAACGAGGCGTGGGCGGCGATCTCCCTGGCCCGCTCGGCCGGACACGCGGGGAACAACCGCCGTACCTCCGCGGCGAACGCGTCCGTGAAGCGAACGTCCTCCACCGCCCGCCGCCGCGCGTCCCGCAGCCGCCGCCGGCGCCGCACCTCGGCGTCCGCCAGGCACCGCTCCTCCGCGCGGGCGAGCGCGGCGTCCTCGACCAGGACTCCCTGTCGCTCGTAGCGGCTCCGACGTCGGTTGAACCGTACGACCACCGCCGACAGCGAACTCTCCTCCCGAGCCCGCCGCGTGAGCGCGGTGTCACCGCGGGGCACGAACACCAGGTGCCCGAGATCCGCGCAGTCCAGGCAGCGCGGCGCCCCCTCCTCCAGCACCAGCAACGCCACCGGACCGCTCCGGCACTCGGCGCAGTGCTTCTTCCTGAGTGCCTGCACGACGACGATTCCGGTACGGGGCGGGGGAGTGGCGAGCGCTGCCATACACGGTTCATTCCCCCTGGTGGCCGCATGGTCACGCGGTCGTCGGACCGGCGTCCCGATCCGCGTCTCGACCGGTGTTCCGCCCTGGGTCCCGACCCACGCGGGCGCGGTCGACCGGGCGCGGCATGATGGGCCGTGTGCGATTCGAAGCGATCACCTGGGAACGGCTCGGCGACCTCCTCGCCGACCGCATCGTCGACCTGGAGCCGGACGACGGATCGCCCTGGCCACGCATCGCCTTCGACGGAGCTCCGGCCGCCCGCCCCGGAGATCTCGCCGAGCGGGTGTCGGAGGCGCTGCGCGTACGTGGCAGGCCCTCGCTCGTCGTGGGCACCGAGGGGTTCCTCCGGTCCGCCTCGCTCCGGTTCGAGTACGGCCACGAGGACGTGGAGGCCTACTACGACGGCTGGTTCGACACCGCGGCCCTGTGGCGCGAGGTCTTCGGCCCCCTCGACCCCGGTGGCTCGGGCCGGGTCCTGCCCGATCTCCGGGACTCCGCCACCGATCGGGCGACCCGCAGCCCTTACGCCCAACTCCCGCCCGGCGCGGTCCTGTTGACGCACGGACCTCTCCTCCTCAAGCACTGGTTCCCCTTCGATCTGACCGTCCATGTCCTCCTCTCCTCGGGTGCCCTGCGCCGCCGCACTCCGGAGCGCGAACACTGGACCCTCCCCGCCTTCGAGCGCTACGAGGCCGAGACGGACCCGGCCGCCACCGCAGACGTACTGGTGCGGGCCGACGACCCACGACATCCCGCCTGGAACGGCTGACCGCGGCTCTCACGGAGCCCGCCCGCCGGCCCGTGGATCTCGCAGCCGCGGAACCAGCGGCCTGGCCATCCGCATCCTCCGACCTTCCCCCGAAGTGCCGTCCGTCCGTCCGCCCGCCCAGGTCACACGCGCGCCCCACGTGGAGGGGCGGTCCCTTCCGAATGCGCTTCGCTCCGGTGGCGGCAAGAATGTAGGGCGCCGGGACCAGCGGTGCCTCCTGCGCCGCGCCGGCCGTCCGGCACCGGGAGGTACCACATGACCACCGCCGGAGACATCATGCACCGCGGAGCCCAGTGGATCCCCGCCCACGAGACCCTGGACCGCGCCGCGCAGCTGATGCGTCAGCTGAACGTCGGGGCACTCCCCATCAGCGACCAGAACGAACGGCTCTGCGGCATCCTCACCGACCGCGACATCGTCGTCGGCTGTGTCGCCCTGGGCCACGACCCGTCGACGATCACGGCGGGCGAGATGGCCAAGGGAACCCCGCGCTGGATCGACGCCGACGCCGACATCTCCGAGGTTCTGGAGGAGATGAAGGGCCACCAGATCCGCAGGCTCCCGGTGATCGAGAACAAGCGGCTCGTCGGCATGATCAGTGAGGCCGACCTCGCCCGTCATCTGTCGGACGACCAGATCGCCGCCTGGGCCGAGAGCGTCTACGCCAAGACCGCGACGCGCTGAATCGACCGTCCGACCGGCTCTGCGCTGCCGTGCCGTCGCCGCTCTCCGGGAGTCACAGCCAACCGTTGCGTTTGAAGCCCCGGTAGAGGGTGACGCAGGCCATGGCTATGACTCCCAGGACGAGTGGATAGCCGAACTTCCAGTGCAGCTCGGGCATGTGCTCGAAGTTCATGCCGTAGACCCCGCACACCATGGTCGGCACGGCGATCAGCGCCGCCCACGCCGTGATCCTCCGCATGTCCTCGTTCTGCGCGACACTGACCTGCGCCAAGTGTGCCTGCAGGATCGAGTTGAGCAGTTCGTCGAACGCGGCGATCTGTTCCGTGGCTCGCAGCAGGTGGTCGGAGACGTCCCGGAAGTAGGCCTGTATCTCCGGCTCGACCACCCGGATCGGTCGTGAGGTCAGTTCCATCAGGGGCCGGGCGAGCGGGGCCACCGCCCGCTTCAGTTCGAGCAGTTCGCGCTTGAGCTGGTAGATGCGCCCCGGGTCGACGCGCGCGCCGTTCGCGGCGAACACATCCGTCTCGACCTGGTCGATGTCCGTCTGGACCGAGTCCGTGACGCTCAGATAGTCGTCGACCACGTGGTCCGCGATCGCGTGCAGCACCGCGGCCGGTCCCTTCGACAACTGCTCGGTGTTCGCCTCCAGCTCCTCCCGCAGCGGACCGAGCGAGCCGTGCCGCCCGTGCCGGACCGTGATCACGAAGTCGGCGCCGACGAAGACCATGATCTCGCCGGTGTGCACCACCTCGCTGGTCGCGGTCAGTTCCGTGTGCTCGACGTAGCAGACCGTCTTGAACACCGCGAACAGGGTGTCGCCGTAGCGCTCCAGCTTGGGACGCTGATGCGCCTCGACCGCGTCCTCCACGGCCAGCGGGTGCAGGTCGAAGAGTTCGGCGATGCCGGCGAACTCCCGCTGCGTGGGCTCGTGCAGCCCCAGCCAGACGAAGCCGTGATCGTGCTTGCGGACCTGCTTGACGGCCTCGACGACATCGCGACCGCCGGGGGACCGGACACCCTTGTGATACGTCACGCAGTTCACCACCGAGGTGCCCAGCGGGGAGCGGGCCGGGTGGCTGAGGTCGACGCGGGGACTCCGTCGTGCCAGCCGTGCCACCCTGCGCAGACCACCTACCTTGTCGAGGCCGGTGACCTTCCGCAGATTCCCTGCCATGGACATCTGGATCTCCTCGCGTGAATCCCCTCGCACCGCACTTCGTGCCCTGTCGCGCCAGTTTGCCAGGGCCGGACGAGTGCCGGGTAAGGCTGTGGGAACGGAACGCTCCACTTCGCTTGTAGACGTGTCTGCCGGCCCGGACGTTCCGATCCGAGCCGGTCTCATCGGGCAACTGCGATCAGGTCGGCCGTCGGGTGACCTCGCGTGCCGCTGGAGCGTCGCCATCAGTGATAAGTCGGTCAAATGGGATGATCCACGCATGATGCGAACCGACGGGTATCTCCTCGACCAACGGCGGGCCGAGACGGGCCAGGGCCCCGACGCCTTCGCCACGCTCTTCGACCCCACGACGTTCCGGCACATGGAGGGCTTCGGCCTGGGTTCGGGCTGGCGCTGCTGGGAGGTCGGCGCGGGCGGCACCACCGTGGTCTCCTGGCTGGCCAAGAAGGTCGGACCGACCGGCAAGGTCATCGCGACCGACACCGACATCTCCTGGGCCGTCCCCTCGGTCACCCGCCCCCCGGTCGAGGCCCTCGTCCACCGCCTGGGCGTCGACCAGCCGCCCGGCGACGGCTTCGACCTCGTCCACGCCCGCCTCGCCCTGGCCCACGCACCGGACCGGGAGAGCGCACTGCTGTCCATGATCAGGGCCCTGCGGCCCGGCGGACGGCTCCTGGTCGAGGACGCCGACCCGGCTCTCCAGCCCCTGGCCTGCCTGGAGGAATCAGGCCCCGAGCAGCAGCTGGCCAACCGGCTCCGCGAGGCCGTCCGCGCACTGCTCGCCGAACGCGGGACCGACCCGGCGCACGGCCGCCGACTCCCGCGCCTGCTGCGCGCGGCGGGACTGCGCGGTGTGGAGGCCGACGCGTACTTCCCCGTGGCCTCACCCGCCTGTGCCGCGCTGGAGTCGACGACGGTCGCCCGGCTGCGGCCGGCGCTCGTCACGGCGAACCTGGCCACGGAGGAGGAGATCGACCGGCATCTGGCCGATGTCGCCTCCGGCGCCCTGGACATCGCCGCGCCACCGCTCATCTCGGCCTGGGGCCGGAAGGCGTAGCGACAGGACCAGCCCCGCACCGGCGTGCGGAGATGAGCCGTGAGCAGTGAGGATTGTGCCGTGTGCCGTGTGCCGTGTGCCGTGTGCCGTGTGCCGTGCGCCTGGCCCACGAACCACGCACCCCTGTCCCGCACGGGCACCCGGAAACGTCTCAGCCCACCACCGGCGGCCTCCCTCCCACCTTCTCCACCGCCCGCGCCCCCGCCCCACACCCCTCCGTCGCCGCCTCCTCAGCCTCCGCGCCCGCGAGCAGCGCGGCCAGGAACGCCCCGGTGAAGGCGTCGCCGGCGCCGGTGGTGTCGCGGGGCACTGCGGGAGTCGCCGGAATGCGTGACGCGACACCGCCCCCGCGGGCCACCAGTGCGCCCTCGTTCCCCTGCTTGACCACGACCAGGGGAACGAGACGGCTCAACTTGGCCGCCGCGTCGGCCGGGTCGGGCAGTCCGGTCAAGAGGCTCGCCTCGTCGCGGCTGGGCAGCAACAGGTCGACCCCGTCGACGAGCGAGAGGAAACGGGCCACGCCCAGCCGCCGGAGGAACCCCGCCGACGCGGGATCGACGCTGACCGGCACCCCCCGTGCGCGTGCGGACCGCAGAGCGACGGACACCAGCGCGCGACTCGGTTCCGAGAAGAAGAGATAGCCGGACAGGTGCAGCCGCGCGACCCCGTCGAGCAGCGACGGCGACCAGTCGTCCGGGTCGAGCCGCAACGAGGCGCCGCTGTCGGTGAGGAACGTACGTTCGGCCGCGTCAGCCGTGTCCACCAGGCAGATCACCGTCCCCGTGGCCGCGTGCGGGTCGACGACGAGTTGGGGTCGTACCCCCGAGGCACGCAGCTCCCGCTCGTGCCAAGCGGCCCCGTCCGTGCCCACACGCCCCAGCAGCCGTACGTCGGCGCAGCCCCAGTGGGCCGCCCAGCAGGCCACGTTGGCGCCCGCCCCGCCCGGCAGCGTCCGGATCACGGAGGCCGTGTCGGTGCCCGCCGCCAGCGGGCCGCGGTGCCGGGCGACGACGTCCGTGACGATGTCGCCCACGACGAGCAGCGCCCCGCTCATGTCACGCCCCGGCCCAGGCCGCCGCGATCCGTGACGCGAGCCGTACGTTGCCGCGTACCGCCGCCAGGTTGGCGGTGAGGGAGGCGCCGTCGGTGTGCCGCACCAGATAGCTCAGCAGGAAGGGGGTGACCCTCTGTCCCGTGACGCCCTCCGCCTCGCAGGCCCGCAGCGCCTCGGCGAGCACGCGCGCGTGCAGCTCGGGATCGAGCTGTTCCTCCTCCGGTACGGGGTTGGCGACGATCAGCGCCGACTCCGGGCCCTCGAGAGCGTCCTGCGCCCGCATGACGTCCGCGACCTCATCGGGCGAACGGAGCGTCCACTCCACCGGATGTCCCGAGTCGGAGAGATAGAAGCCGGGGAAGCGCTCCGTGTCGTAACCGGCGACCGCGACTCCGAGCGTCTCCAGACGCTGCAGAGTGGCCGGGACGTCCAGAATCGACTTCACGCCGGCGCACACCACCGTGATCCGGGTGCGGGCGAGAAGCCCCAGGTCGGCGGATTCGTCCTGGGTCGACGTCCACTCCCGGTGCACGCCGCCGAGCCCGCCCGTCGCGAACACCCGTACGCCTGCCAGGGCCGCCAGTTGGGCGGTCGCCGACACGGTGGTCGCGCCGCTCACCCCGGAGGCCACCGCCAGGGGCAGGTCCCGGTGTCCGAGCTTGCGGATGCCGTCCTCGTTCGCGACCCGCTCCAACTGGTCCTTGCCGAGGCCGATGTGGGGCCGTCCGTCGAGGACGGCGATCGTCGCGGGTACGGCCCCCTCCTGCCGTACGACCTCCTCCAGTTCCAGCGCCACCTGCAGATTGCGCGGGCGGGGAAGCCCGTGCGCGATGATCGTGGACTCCAGCGCCACCACGGGTCGACGCGCGTCAACCGCTTCTCGCACCTCTTCGGACACCACCAGCACGCGCTCGCCTCCTGTCTGTCGTTCTTCCCTCATCCCTGGCGGACGGCGCGCCCGGCCAAACCCTTGCGCCCTGTGGTGCAGGACACCAGCCTGAGGTGCATGAAGGAGAACACGACACGTCTCGACCACGTGGTCCTCTGGGTCCGGGAGCCGGTCGCCGCGGCCGGCTTCTACGAAGAGGCCGTCGGCCTGGAGCCCGTGAGGGTGAGCGAGTACGCGGAGGGACGAGCCCCCTTTCCCTCCGTGCGCATCAACGACGAGACCATCCTCGACCTCATGCCGCGCGCCATGGCCGAGACCCTGACCATGGTGCCCGGCGCCGCCGACAGCGCGGGGCACCCGGTCAACCATGTCTGCCTGGCCCTGCCCGGTCACGCCTTCGACGAACTGCGCACCCGTCTCGAGGAGAGGGCGGTTCCCGTCTCCGCCTTCTCCTACGACTCCTTCGGCGCTCGGGGAGCGGCCCGGCGCAGCTTCTACTTCCGGGACCCGGACGGCAACGTGCTGGAGGCACGCCATTACGACTGACCATGATCGGTTTTCGGCCGCTCTCCGCGTACCGGAACGACGCCCGATGACCGATTCGCGCCACGGCCCCGCCCTCGGTGCCCCCTGACGCACCCGCACGGGCCGCACACGGATGCACGAAGCCACCCGTCGCCGCCGTCGCCGTCTCAGTCCCAGACTCAGAACAGGGGCTCCGGAAGCACACCCTCCAGTGCCAGCAGCTTCCGCTTGGTCTCCAGCCCGCCGCCGAACCCGCCGATGCCCCCGTCGCTCTCGACCACCCGGTGGCAGGGCACGACCACGGGCAGCGGGTTCGACCCCATGGCGATGCCGACGGCCTGGGCCGCACCCGGCTGCCCCACGCGCCGCGCGAGATCGCCGTAGCCCACGACCGAGCCGTAACGGACGCCGGACGCCAGCTCGCGCAGCACCTGACGGTTGAACCCCGAGATCAGCGACCAGTCCAGCGGCAGCTCGAAGTCATGGCGCTCACCCGCGAAGTACGCCTCGACCTGGCGTATCGCCTCGGCCAGCTGAGGAGCGGCGGGTGACTCCACGGGGGTGGTGCCCAGGCGGGAGGCGAGCCGGTCGAGGGTCCGCTCGCGCACCGCGTCCGTGGCGTGGAACACGACGTTCACCAGGCCCTCGTCGGTCGCGGCCAGCAGCAGCGGCCCGATGTCCGTGCCGACGACGGCCCACACGACCCGCTGCTCGTCCTGCGCATGGCTGTTCATGCGACCACCGTACGGGGCGCCACCGACAACGGCGCCGGCGTGCGTTCCGGTCCGGGCACGCACGCGTTCGGCGTCGGACCGCGCTCAGCCCTGAGTGGCCTCTCTGACCACGTCGGGTTTGTTGGTGATGATGCCGTTCACCCCGTAGCCCGCCACCCGGCGCGCGTTGGCCGCGTCGTTCACGGTCCACGTGAGGATCTCCAACGGCTTGCCGTGCGGGCCCTCCAGCGCGTGGAGCGTGGCGACGTACGACGCGGAGATGGTCGTGTACGAGGAGTTGATCTGGTCGCTGAACGTCGCGTACTCGGGCAGGTCGGCGATGTCCGGGGTGCCGAGGAGGCCGGTCTTCACCGCCGGGCGCAGTTCGTGCACCCGCCGGACGGTGTCGGCGCCGAAGCTCTGGATCACCAGCCTCTCCATCTGCTCCGCGCCGAGCCAGCCCTCGTTGCCGAGGACCTTCAGGGTCTGCTGCTCGATGCCCGGATAGAGCTGCGGGTTCTTGATCTCCAGGACGAGCTTCTGGTGGTTGCGCGACACACGCCTCATGTACTGCTCCAGCGTCGGCACGCGCGCGCCCGCGTATTCGCTGCCGAACCAGCTGCCCGCGTCCAGGCGGGCGATCTCCGCGGCGGTGAAGTCCGCCACGTTCCAGGGCGCGCGCTCGGGATAGAGCTCTTCGACGTTCGTCGTCCGCGTCAGCGTCGCGTCGTGGAGGACGACGAGCCTGCCGTCCTTCGTCCGCTGGACGTCGTTCTCGACCCACTCGAAGCCCATCTCGTCGGCCTTGTCGACGGCGGCCAAGGTGTTCTCGGGCGCGTAGGCGGATGCTCCGCGGTGCGCGACGACCAGCGGATACTCGGCGTCGGCGGCCGCATGGGCGGCGGAAGTGGGGAGCAGGAGGACGGTGGCCCCCAAGAACGCTGTGGTCGCGGCGGCAACTGCGCGCACGTGCATGCGTACTCCTCGCGTCGAACGATCACGGTCGGTTCAAGACTGACAGCAGAGGGTCAACAGCAGAGGGGCGCAGGATGGCCACGAATTGAATGGAGTTGCCCAAGTCCGCTCACGGGCACCGCACAAGTGAGGCAAGGACGTGTTTCTTTGCCGGAAAATCGTTCGACCATTCCGGTGGGGGTCATACTCTCTGCGACAACCCTGACCGTCGTGACGGCCCCGGGGCGGGGGCACGACAGGGAATCCGACAGGGACGCGACAGGGCGGGAAAGGCAGCCGCGCATGCAGGGCACGGTCGACGGCTTCAGCTACGGACTCGTCACACCGGTGGTGGCCTATCTCATGGCCTGCCTCGGTGGCTCGCTCGGTCTGCGCTGCACCACCAGATCGATGCTCGTGGACGGCCGTCTGCGGATCGGCTGGCTCGCCCTGGGCTCGGCGGCCATCGGCTCCGGCATCTGGACGATGCACTTCGTGGCGATGATGGGGTTCAAGGTCCTGCAGACCCCGGTCGGGTACGACCCCCTGACCACCTTCGCGAGTCTCGCCGTCGCGATCGTCATGGTCGGCATCGGCATCTTCATGGTCACCTCCAAGGGGGCGACCGGGGCGGCCCTCTTCACCGGCGGGACCATCACCGGACTGGGTATCGCCTCCATGCACTACCTGGGCATGGCCGGACTGCGCCTCAACGGGACGCTCGAGTACGACACGGTCACCGTGGCCGCGTCCGTGGTGATCGCCGTGGTGGCCGCGATCGCCGCCCTGTGGGCCGCCGGTCAGGTCCGCGGCTTCCTGTGGAGCGTCGGCGCCAGCCTCGTCATGGGGATCGCGGTCAGCGGCATGCACTACACGGGCATGGCCGCCCTCGACGTCCATCTGCACGGTGCCGCCGCCCCGGCAGAGGGCGCCTCTTCCGCCGGTCTGCTCGCCCCGCTGATCATCGGCCCGCTGGTCTTCCTGCTCCTCGCCGGCGTCGTCGTGATGTTCGACCCGTTCATGATCATGGACAGGTTCCACACGGTTCCGGTCGAGCGGCGGCCCGGCATTCCGGCCCAGGCCACCGCGCACACCTGCCGGCACCCGGAGTACCGCGTCGCCCGGGAGCACCGCGAGCGGAGTTCGCGCACTCCGCAGAACCGCTGACCGGAGCCCGTTGTCAGTGCGGGGTCGTACGGTGGATCCATGCGGCCCGTTTCAAAGATCGAACGCACGGTGGCGCCCCTAGAGGTCGTCAGCCCCTACCAGCCGAGCGGTGACCAGCCCACCGCCATCGCCGAGCTCGCCCAGCGCATCGGGGCGGGTGAGAAGGACGTCGTCCTGCTCGGCGCGACCGGTACCGGCAAGTCCGCCACCACCGCGTGGATGATCGAGAAGCTCCAGCGCCCCACCCTGGTGATGGCGCCGAACAAGACCTTGGCCGCCCAGCTGGCCAACGAGTTCCGAGAGCTGCTGCCGAACAATGCGGTCGAGTACTTCGTCTCGTACTACGACTACTACCAGCCCGAGGCGTACGTCCCGCAGTCGGACACCTACATCGAGAAGGACTCCTCGATCAACGAGGAGGTGGAGCGCCTGCGCCACTCCGCGACCAACTCGCTGCTCACCCGGCGGGACGTCGTCGTGGTCGCCTCGGTCTCCTGCATCTACGGTCTCGGTACGCCCCAGGAGTACGTGGACCGCATGGTCCCCCTGCGGGTCGGTGAGGAGTTCGACCGGGACGAGCTGCTGCGCCGTTTCGTGGACATCCAGTACACGCGCAACGACCTGGCGTTCACCCGTGGCACCTTCCGCGTCCGCGGCGACACCATCGAGATCTTCCCGGTCTACGAGGAACTCGCCGTCCGCATCGAGATGTTCGGCGACGAGATCGAGGCGCTCTCCACGCTCCACCCCCTCACCGGCGAGATCATCAGCGACGACCAGCAGCTGTACGTCTTCCCCGCCTCGCACTACGTCGCCGGCCCCGAGCGCCTGGAGCGCGCCGCCAACGACATCGAGAAGGAGCTGGGGGAGCGTCTGGCCGAGCTGGAGAAGCAGGGCAAGCTCCTGGAGGCCCAGCGGCTGCGCATGCGCACGACGTACGACCTGGAGATGCTCCGCCAGATCGGGTCCTGCTCCGGCGTGGAGAACTACTCGATGCACTTCGACGGCCGCGAGCCCGGTTCCCCGCCGAACACCCTGCTGGACTACTTCCCGGACGACTTCCTCCTCGTCATCGACGAGTCCCACGTCACCGTGCCGCAGATCGGCGCGATGTACGAGGGCGACGCCTCCCGCAAGCGCACCCTCGTCGACCACGGCTTCCGGCTGCCCTCGGCCCTCGACAACCGTCCCCTGAAGTGGGAGGAGTTCCAGGAGCGCGTCGGCCAGACGGTGTACCTCTCGGCGACCCCCGGACAGTACGAGCTGTCCCGCTCCGACGGCCACGTCGAGCAGATCATCCGCCCCACCGGCCTGGTCGACCCCGAGGTCGTCGTCAAGCCCACCGAGGGCCAGATCGACGACCTGGTGCACGAGATCCGCCAGCGCACCGAGAAGGACGAGCGGGTCCTGGTCACCACCCTCACCAAGAAGATGGCCGAGGACCTCACCGACTACTTCCTGGAACTGGGCATCCAGGTCCGCTACCTCCACAGCGATGTCGACACCCTGCGCCGCGTCGAACTGCTGCGCGAGCTGCGGGCCGGTGAGTACGACGTCCTGGTCGGCATCAACCTGCTGCGGGAGGGTCTCGACCTCCCCGAGGTCTCCCTGGTGGCGATCCTCGACGCCGACAAGGAGGGCTTCCTGCGCTCCGGGACCTCGCTGATCCAGACCATCGGCCGTGCGGCGCGCAACGTGTCGGGGCAGGTTCACATGTACGCCGACAGGATCACCCCGGCGATGGCGAAGGCCATCGACGAGACCAACCGCCGCCGGGAGAAGCAGGTCGCCTACAACAAGGCGAACGGCATCGACCCCCAGCCGCTGCGCAAGAAGATCAACGACATCGTGGCGCGGATCGCCCGCGAGGACGTCGACACCGAGCAGCTCCTCGGCACGGGCTACCGCCAGGGGAAGGACGGCAAGGCCGCCAAGGCTCCCGTCCCCGCCCTCGGAGGCAGGACGGCCGGGGCGGCCAAGGGTGGCGCGAAGGAGGCCGCTCCGACCGACCGGCCCGCCGCCGAGCTGGCCCAGCAGATCGAGGAGATGACGCAGCGCATGCGCGCGGCCGCCGCCGACCTGCAGTTCGAGATCGCCGCCCGGCTGCGTGACGAGGTGTCCGAGATGAAGAAGGAGCTGCGGCAGATGAGGGAGGCGGGGCAGGCCTGACGGCCGGGCCGGACGCCGGGGGAGGGGCACACCCCCGGCGTGGATGCGATGTGTTGCAAGACCGACACAAAGTGCCACACAGGCTGCGGCAATGCCGCTGCCGCTGCGTAAGGTGCTGCACATCCGCGGACTCCGCGGAAACAGGGGACAGTTCGAGAGGGGAAACAGCGCGTGACCGTCAACATGACCAAGGGTCAGGCCATCAGTCTGCAGAAGAACGACGGAGGCAGCCTGACCGCGGTACGCATGGGTCTCGGCTGGCAGGCTGCCCCCAGGCGCGGCCTGTTCGGATCCCGCACCCGTGAGATCGACCTCGACGCCTCCGCCGTGCTGTTCGCGGACAAGCAGCCCGTCGACGTCGTCTTCTTCCGCCACCTGGTGAGCGACGACGGCTCCGTCCGCCACACCGGCGACAACCTCGTCGGCGGCGCGGGACAGGGCGGCGACGACGAGGCGATCCTCGTCGACCTGGCCCGGGTGCCGGTGCACATCGACCAGATCATCTTCACCGTGAACTCCTTCACGGGCCAGACCTTCCAGGAGGTGCAGAACGCGTTCTGCCGTCTGGTCGACGAGACCAACGGCCAGGAGCTCGCGCGCTACACCCTCGCGGGCGGCGGCCAGTACACGGCCCAGATCATGGCCAAGGTGCACCGCGCGGGCGCGGGATGGCAGATGACCGCCATCGGCACACCCGCCAACGGGCGTACCTTCCAGGACCTGATGCCGGCGATCCTGCCGGTTCTCTAGGCGAGCACGACGCATCACGCGGTGAGCCACACAGGGGGAAGAAGTCGATGACGGCCGAGCTGGTCCGGGGGCAGAACCATCCGCTGCCCGAGGCCCGACTGGAGATCCGCGTCTCGGCCGGCACGCCGATCGTGGCCGGGGTCACCCTCGGCGACGAGGGCGGCCGGATACAGGGTGTGGAGTGGGTCGCCCATCCGGGCGCGCCCACTCTGCCGGGCGTCGAGGTGCCCAGACAGGCGGCGGCCGACCACCGCCTCGCCGTGGACCTCGACGCCCTGGCTTCGTCCGTGCACCGGGTGACCGTGCTGCTGGCCCTGCCGTCCGGCAGCGGCGGCCCGGCCAGGTTCGGTGCCGTCGCCGCCCCCTTCGTCGCGGTCACCGGCCTCGACGGCACCGAGGTCGCCAGCTACACCATCACCGACCTGGAGCCGGAGTCGGCGGTCATCGCCCTGGAGCTGTACCGCAGACAGGGTGTGTGGAAGGTCCGCGCGGTCGGCCAGGGGTACGCGGGCGGCCTCGCGGAGCTGCTCGCCGACCAGGGGCTGCCGCAGGCCCAGCAGCTCGCCGGCGGCATCCACGAGGCCGTGCTCCAGGGCCTCGCCCGTTCGGTGGCCGCGCCGCCGCCCCGCGTCGCGGACGCGGACCGCCCCCGCCGGACGGCCGCTCCCGCGCAGGGCCCCGACCAGACCCACGGGGGTTCGGCACCCCAGGGGCTGCCCGGGACCACCCCGCCGCAGCAAGGGCACACGCCGGGTTCCCCGTACGGCGCCACACCCCCCTACGGCTCCTCGCCCGACGCCACCCTGCCCGACCACGCGTCGCCGCAGCTCGGCGGCCCCGCCCCGGCCGACCCGTCCGCCGGGACCCAGCCCGCCGCGTCCACCAGCGGCGCACCCGTCAACTACAGCCACCCCGGCCGGCAGACCACCGCACCGCCGCCTCCGCCGCCGACCGCGCCACCGGCCCGGCCGGGAGAGCCCGCGCGGCCCGTCGCCGGTGACGCGACCGGCTGGTCCATGGAGGAGCGGCTCTACAACCAGGTGTGGGGCATGTTCGAGGACCTCGCCCGCACCACCGCCGCGTATCGCAGCGCCGTCGACTTCGCCGAGTCGCGCATGGAACAGGAGCTGGACAAGGCCCTGTCCGACCCGCGCAGCAGGATCGGCGGACAGGGCGACGCGGTGCGCGAGGCCGCCCGCGCCAAGCACGCCCAGCTCGTCGACCGGGCCAGGGAGGCCCTCGACCGCGACCTCGCCCAGCTCCGGGCCGAGGCCGAGGTCGTCGAGCCCGCGCTGCCCCCCGCCTTCGCGAGCTGGGACAACCCGGTCTGGCACGGCTACCGGGTGCCGATGGAGATCCCGATGGCGCTGCGCCTGGGCGACCTCCGCCTCCCGGAGAGCGAGGACGTGCGCATACCGATGCTGGTCCGGCTGCCGCTGGAGCGCGGCCTGTGGATCGACAGCGGCCGCTCCGGCTCCCGCGACTCGCTCGCCGACTCCGACGAGCTGCGCCGCCGGGCGCTGGACACCGCAGTGGCGCTCGCCGCGCGCCTGCTCGCGGTCTACCCGCCCGGCGAGTTCACCGTGCACGTCGTCGACGCGGCCGGGGCAGGCGTGTCCGCGCTGGCACCGCTGGTGGGGGCCGGTGTGCTGGCCGGGCCGCCCGCCGCCGGAGCCGCGGGCGTCTCCGACCTCCTGGGGCGGCTCACCCAGCGCGTCGACCTCGTGCAGATGGCGGTGCGCGGCGGCGCGGCCGACGCCCTGCCCCCCGGCTTCGACACGGCCGAACAACTGCTGATCGTCAACGACTTCCCGCACGGCTTCGACGACCGCGCCGTCACCCAGCTCCGCTATCTCGCGGACGAGGGCCCGGCCTTCGGCGTCCATCTGATGATGGTCGCCGACCGTGAGGAAGCCGCCGCCTACGGGCCGTTGCTCGACCCGTTGTGGCGTTCGCTGATGCGACTGACACCCACCCCCGACGACCACCTCGCCGACCCGTGGGTCGGGCACGCCTGGACCTACGAGCCGTCGAACATCCCGCCCGGCAGCCGGGTCATGCAGGACGTCCTCGCCCGCGTCGCGGAAGCCCGCCGTTCCTGGAACCGGTGAAACACCTCCGTACCAAGCCCGCGTAAAGCCGCCTGACCTGCTGGTTTGATGCTTTCTTTGCCTGTCCCTTTACCTGTTCTTGGTGATTGGGGTACTCTTTTGGTGCGGAGGGGAGTACTCCCTGCTTGCTGCGGCGTACCCGTCAATACGGATCAATCCTGATCCCGGGGCGTCGGCCCGGCGGCACCAGGCGTTGTGGAACGCCCTGGAGGACCGGGTGGAAGAGACCTCCGGTAGCGATGACGCTGCTATGTGCCGTTACGTACTGCCGGAGGCGCAGTGGATGTTTCGACGACCCTTTGGGTCCTGACAGTCGTGGGCCTCGCCGCCCTCATCGCGGTCGACTTCTTCATCGGCCGCAAGCCCCATGATGTGTCCATCAAGGAAGCGGGCATCTGGACGATCGTCTGGATCGTCCTGGCCGCTCTCTTCGGACTCGGGCTGCTCGTCTTCTCCGGCGGCCAGCCGGCCGGAGAGTTCTTCGCGGGCTACATCACCGAGAAGTCCCTGAGCGTCGACAACCTCTTCGTCTTCGTACTGATCATGGCGAAGTTCTCGGTGCCCACGCAGTACCAGCAGCGGGTGCTGCTGGTCGGTGTGCTGATAGCCCTGGTGCTCCGCGCCATATTCATCGCCGCGGGCGCGGCGATCCTCGCCAGCTTCGCCTGGGTCTTCTACATCTTCGGCGCGTTCCTGATCTACACCGCCTGGAAGCTCATCCAGGAGGCCAGGGCCGAGGAGTCGGACGAGGACTGGGAGGAGAACAAGCTCCTCAAGGCCGCCGAGAAGCGCTTCGGTGTCGCCGACCGGTACCACGGCACCAAGCTGTGGATCGAGCAGAACGGCAAGCGCGTCATGACGCCGATGCTGGTCGTGATGCTCGCCATCGGCACCACGGACATCCTCTTCGCGCTGGACTCGATCCCGGCGATCTTCGGCCTGACCCAGGATCCGTACATCGTGTTCACGGCCAACGCGTTCGCGCTCATGGGCCTGCGGCAGCTGTACTTCCTGATCGGCGGACTGCTGAAGAAGCTGGTCCACCTGTCCTACGGACTGTCGGTCATCCTCGGCTTCATCGGGGTGAAGCTGGTGCTGCATGCCCTGCACGAGTCCGGGGTACACGTGCCGGAGATCTCCATCCCCGTGTCGCTGGGCGTGATCTGCGCCGTCCTGGTCGTCACCACGATCACCAGCCTGATCGCCTCCAAGAAGCAGGCGGAGGCCGAGGCGGCGTCGCAGAAGGTCGACGGCACCGAGAAGGACAGCATCGAGGCCTGACACAGGCCCGTACCGCACAGCACTCTCTGATGGGGCCCCGCACGACGGAGACGCAGTTCCCAGGCGTCCACCGGCGTGCGGGGCCCCTGCACGTCTGAAAAGGATCACCGTATGCTCGCTCGGCTCCGGTCGCTCACGACACGATGGACCGATGTCGTCCCGGTGGCCGCGGTCGTCCTGCTCGCTCTCACCTGGGGACGTGGTCTGCCCCCCGGGGCCGTCGCGCTGGTGACAGTGGTGCTCGCGGGAGCCGTCCTGGCCGCCGTCCACCATGCCGAGGTCGTGGCACACCGCGTCGGTGAACCGTTCGGCTCCCTCGTCCTCGCCGTCGCCGTCACCATCATCGAGGTCGCCCTGATCGTCACCCTGATGATCGACGGCGGTGACAAGAGCGCGACCCTCGCCCGCGACACCGTCTTCGCCGCCGTGATGATCACCTGCAACGGCATCGTCGGCATCTGTCTGCTGGTCGCCTCACTGCGCCACGGACTCGCGGTCTTCAACCCCGAGGGCACCGGTGCCGCCCTCGCCACGGTCGCGACCCTGGCCACCCTCAGCCTGGTGCTCCCCACCTTCACCACCAGCAAGCCGGGCCCGGAGTTCTCCACCGCGCAACTCACCTTCGCCGCACTGTCCTCACTGGCCCTGTACGGGCTGTTCGTCGCGACACAGACCGTGCGCCACCGGGACTACTTCCTGCCCATCACCCGCATGGGCGAGGTGATCGCCGAGGACGACCACGCCGAGGCACCCTCGGCCCGCACCGCGAAGATCAGCCTCGGCATGCTCGGCCTCGCCCTGGTCGGCGTGGTCGGCCTGGCCAAGGGGGTCTCGCCCACCATCGAGTCCGGCGTGGACGCCGCGGGCATGCCGCACGCCGTCGTCGGTGTGATCATCGCGCTGCTCGTACTGCTGCCCGAGACCATCGCCGCCCTGCGCGCGGCCCGCCGCGACCGCGTCCAGACCAGCCTCAACCTCGCCCTCGGCTCCGCCATGGCCAGCATCGGCCTGACCATCCCGGCCGTCGCCCTGGCCTCCGTCTGGCTCTCCGGACCGCTCGTCCTCGGCCTGGGCTCCACCCACATGGTGCTGCTCGCCCTCACCGTCGTGGTCGCCTCGCTGACCGTCGTCCCCGGACGCGCGACGCCCCTGCAGGGAGGCGTCCACCTGGTGCTGTTCGCGGCGTACCTGGAACTGGCGGTCAACCCGTAGACCGAGGCCGTGGCGCGAGCCCTGGGCACGGGCAGGCGGCGCTCACCCCGCGGCGGCCTCCGCCTCCGCCGCCGTCGCCAGCGGCACCGGCCGGGTCTCCGGGAGCAGCGCGAAGCAGCCCAGGCTCAGCACCGCGATCCCCGTCAGATACGCGCCCACACCCCAGGGCACACGCCCGCCCTGCGCCAGGGCGGTGGCCACGATCGGGGTCAGGGCGCCGCCCAGCACCCCGCCGAGGTTGTAGCCGACGGCGGCGCCCGTGCAGCGCACCCGGGGCTCGTACAACTCCGGCAGGTACGCGGCGACGACGGCGAACATCGTGACGAACGCGAGCATCGCCACCAGGAAGCCGAAGAAGATCAGCAGGGGTTCACCGGTCGCCAGCAGCGCGACCAGCGGGAACATCCACAACACGGTGACGCCGCAGCCGACCAGACACATCGGGCGCCGCCCGTAGCGGTCGCCGAGCACCGCCGCCACCGGCGTCAGGGCGCCCTTCACCACCACGGCCGCCATGACACAGGTCAGCATGACCGTCCGGCTGACGCCGAGCCGCTCGGTGCCGTAGGCGAGGGACCAGGTCGTCACCGTGTAGAACACCGCGTACCCGATCGCGAGCGCCCCGGCCGTCAGCAGGACCAGCCGCCAGTGACCGCGCACGACCTCGGCGAACGGCACGCGCGCGGGCTCCTCGATCCGCAGGAACTGCGGGCTCTCCGTGAGCGAGGACCGCAGCCACAGCCCCGCCACGGCCAGCACGCCCGCCGCCCAGAACGGCACCCGCCAGCCCCAGGCGGCGAACTGGGCCTCCGTCAGGGCCGCCGACAGCGCCAGCATCACCCCGTTGGCCAGCAGGAACCCCACCGCGGGCCCGACCTGGGGGAAGCTCGACCAGAGCCCGCGCCGGTCGGCCGGCGCGTGCTCCGCCGTCAGCAGCACCGCCCCGCCCCACTCCCCGCCCAGCCCGAGCCCCTGCAGGAAGCGCAGCACGAGAAGGAGGAAGGGGGCCAGCACGCCGATGGAGCCGAACGTGGGGACACAGCCGACCGCCACGGTCGCGCCGCCGGTCAGCAGCAGCGACGCCACGAGCACCGGCCGCCGCCCGTGCCGGTCCCCGATGTGCCCGAACAGCACCGAGCCCAGAGGCCGCGCCACGAACCCGACCCCGAAGGTGGCGAAGGCGGCGAGGGTCCCGGCCAGGGGCGAGAACGTCGGGAAGAACAGCGGCCCGAGGACGAGCGCCGCCGCCGTCCCGTAGACGAAGAAGTCGTAGAACTCGATGGCCGTCCCGGCGAGCGAGGCGGACGCGAGGCGCAGCATCGACGGCGGGCTCACGGTGCGTGCTGGGTGCATGCCACCTCAACTACCCACGGTGACAAGCCGTTACGGGGGCGTGCGGAGGCACGCGCGAGGTCACTGTGTCCCGGGAGGCGTCAACGGCCCTCAGTAGGTCACGGTGATGCGCCGAGCGGGACCGTCCACCCGGATCACGCCCCCGTAGGGGATGACGAACTGCGGATCCGTGTGCCCGAGATCCACGTCGAAGACGATCGTGGCATCGGGAGCGTACGTCCGCATGGCGCGCAGGACGGCCTCCCGCTGTCCGGCCGTGTAACGGGCCGCCTCCTGCGGGGTGGTGGGCCGCTCCAGGGACCACGCCTTGGGGCGTCCCATCAGCAGCGCGGAGAACCGGTGGAGCAGGCCGCGCTCGCCCATGTTGCGCAGGGTGCGGAAGACCTCCTCGCCGCTCGGCAGTTCCTCCGAGGTTTCCAGGAAGAGCACACCGCCGTCGAACACGGACAGGTCGCGCGGTATCTCACGGTCGGCCATCAGCAGCCAGCCCAGGATCTCCAGACAGCCGCCCCAGCTCCGGCCCTGCACCACACGGTCGGCGTTCACCCAGGTCCATCCGGTGCCGGGCACGGTGTCCGGCTCCGTGTCGAAGGTCGCCGGGTCGGCCCAGTCCCGGTCGATGTCGTTGAAGCGCTCGGCCGGCCGCAGTGCGTAGGGCCCGGAGGTGAACAGGGCGGCGCGCAGGGAGTCCGCGGTCAGCGGGTCCATGGCGACGGACCTGCCGAGCGCGGTCATGACGGTGCCGCCGTGATAGCCGACGATTCCCGTGGCGTACAGGAACGCCAGCAGGTTGGTGTTGTCGCTCAGTCCGAAGAACGGCTTGGGGTGGGCCCGCAGCAACTCCCGGTCCAGCAGCGGCAGCACGGTGATCTGGTCGTCGCCGCCGATCGACGTCAGCACCGCCTTGACGTCCGGGTCGGCGAAGGCGGCATGGATGTCGTCGGCCCGCTGCCGCGGGGTGGACCCCATCTTCCGGGTCGTCGGGTACTCGACCGGTTCGAGGCCGTACTCCTCCCGCAGTCGCCGCAGCCCCAGTTCGAAGGGGCGCGGGAAGAGTCCGGGCAGGCCGGCGCCGGGCGAGAGGACGGCGACACGATCACCGGGAGCGGGCTTCGGCGGGTACGAGGGCATGGTCATGCGGGGAGGGTACGGCCTCCTGCCGTGCCGTTTCACCGTGATAAACCGGGGTCGAGCAGCGGTCCTCGCCGGCCCGCGCACCCGACCGGACCGGAGGAACCGTGCCCCGCAGCCTGGCCCACGCCCCGATCATGATTCTCAACGGCCCCAACCTGAACCTCCTGGGACAGCGGCAGCCCGAGATCTACGGCTCCGACACCCTCGCCGACGTCGAGGCGATGTGCGCCGGGGCGGCGGCCGCCCACGGGGGCACGGTGGACTTCCGGCAGTCCAACCACGAGGGCGAACTCGTCGACTGGATCCACGAGGCACGGCTCCACCACAGCGGCATCGTCATCAACCCCGGCGCCTACTCGCACACGTCCGTGGCGATCCTCGACGCGCTCAACACCTGTGACGGGCTGCCCGTGCTGGAGGTGCACATCTCCAACATCCACCGGCGGGAGGCGTTCCGGCACCACTCCTACGTCTCCCTGCGCGCCGACGGGGTCATCGCCGGCTGCGGGGTGCAGGGCTATGTGTTCGGTGTGGAGCGGGTCGCCGCGCTGGCGGGGGAGGGCAAGGCGCAGGCGTAGAGCTCCGTCACCGGGGTGCGCGGCCGGGCCGGGACCGGCCCGGCCGGTGACGCGGAGGGCAAGCCCGGTCTCCGTGTGGCCGCCTCCTACAGACGGCCCGCCTCCACGATCCGGCGCAGGAACCGCCGTGTGCGTTCCTCACGCGGGTCGCCGAAGACCTGCTGCGCGCTGCCGCGTTCCAGCACCACACCGCCGTCCAGGAAACAGACCTGGTCGGCGACATCGCGGGCGAAGCCCATCTCGTGCGTGGCCAGCACCATCGTCATGCCGTCGGCCTTCAGGTCACGGACGACGTTCAGGACCTCGCCCACCAGCTCGGGGTCGAGCGCCGCGGTGATCTCGTCGAGCAGCAGCAGCCGGGGGCGTACGGCCAGGGCGCGCACGATCGCCACGCGCTGCTGCTGACCGCCGCTGAGCTGGTCGGGGTACGCGCCCGCCTTGCCGGTCAGCCCCAGCCGGTCCAGGAGTCCGCGGGCGCGTTCCTCGGCCTCCGCCCGGCCCACGCCGTGCACCCGGCGCGGAGCCAGGGTGATGTTGTCCAGCACCGTCATGTGCGGGAACAGGTTGTACGACTGGAAGACCACACCGATGCGGCGGCGTACCGCGTCCTGGTCGACGCGCGGGTCGGTGATCTCCTCGCCGTCCAGCCAGATCGCCCCGTCGTCGATGTCCTCCAGGAGGTTGGCGCAGCGCAGCAGCGTCGACTTGCCCGAGCCGGAGGCGCCGATCAACGCGGTGACGGTGTGCGGGGCGACCTCCAGGTCGACGTCCCGCAGCACGACCGAGCCGCCGAACGTCTTGCGCACGGCCTCCATCCGCAGCACGGGGGACTCCGCGGCTGCGTCCACGGTCTCCGGGGTGCCGCTCATGTCGTTCCTCCCTGCGCCCGCTGCCGGTCCATCCGGGCCGTGACCCAGTCGGTGAAGCGGGTCATGGGGATGGTCAGGGCGACGAAGACCAGTCCCGCGACGATGTAGGGCGTGTAGTTGAGGCTGCGGCCGACGATGATGTCGGCGGCGCGTACGGCGTCGATCGCGCCGCCGATCGAGACCAGTCCGGTGTCCTTCTGCAGTGACACGAGGTCGTTGAGGAGCGGCGGCACCTGGCGGCGTACCGCCTGCGGGAGCACCACGTGCCGCAGTGCCTGCCGGTTCGTCAGGCCCAGCGAGCGGGCCGCCGCGCGCTGCGAGGGGTGCACCGACTCGATGCCGGCCCGGAACACCTCGGCCACGTACGCCGAGTACGTGAGCGTCAGCGCGGTGCCGCCGAGCAGCACCGGGTCGACGGTCACCCCCTGGAGCCGGAGCGCCGGGACGCCGAGGACCACGATCATCAGGTTGATGATCAGCGGCAGACCGCGGAAGAAGTCGGTGTACGCGGCGGCGAGCGCCCGCAGGGGGAAGAACACCGGGCCGCGCAGGGTGCGGGCGACGGCGATCAGCATCCCGAGGACCAGGACGGCGACACCGCAGACCAGCAGCAGCCGGACGTTCAGCCACAGCCCTTCGAGCACCTTCGGGAACGCCTCGCGCGCGTACTCGGCGCTGAAGAACGTCTCCCTGGTGCGCGGCCAGCCGGGGGCGTTGACCACGACCAGATACAGGACGACGGCCGTGACCAGGGTCGACAGGGCGGCGACGCCGGTGGCGCGGCGGGCCCGGTCGCGCCGGTAGCGCTCCCGGTCCAGTCGTCGCCGTGAGGGGACGTAACCGTCCTCCCCGCCGGACATGTCGCCGTCGCCGCCAGCGTCCTCCTGCCCGGACTCCTGCTCGGCGACGGTCACTTGAGCACCGGGGCGTCCACGGCTTCGGAGAGCCACCGCTGCTCGGCCTTCGCCAGCGTGCCGTCCTCGCGCAGCGCGTCCACGGCGGAGGTCACGCAGGACGTGAGGGCGCTGCCCTTGTCGAGGACGAGCCCGAACTGCTCGGGGGTGCCGCCCTGGTGCTCGAACTGACCGACGACCTTCGCGTCCGTCACTTCGGCCCCCGTGATGTAGAACGCGGTCGGCAGGTCGACCACGATGGCGTCGATCTGGCCGTTCTTCAGCGCGGACTTGGCCTGGTCGTTCTTCGCGTACGCGGCGGCGTCCCGGGTCGGCTTCACCACGTCGTCGATGTAGTCGAGGCTGGTGGTGCCCACCTGGGCGCCCAGATGCAGCTTCCTCAGGTCCGTGATGCTCGTGGCCTTCGCGGCCGCGGAGCCCTTCAGCGCGACGACGGCCTGGCGCACGTCGTAGTAGCCCGAGGAGAAGTCCACGGCCTTCCTGCGTTCGTCGCTGATCGAGACCTGGTTGAGGTCGAAGTCGAAGGTCTTCGCGCCCGGCGCGTACGCCTTGTTGAAGGGCACGCTCTGCCAGACGACGTCCTGCTTCGCGTAACCGAGCCGCTCGGCCACGGCGTACGCGACGGCCGACTCGAACCCCTCACCGTTCTTCGGGTCGTCGTTCCTGAACCAGGGCTCGTAGGCCGGTTCGTCGGTGGCGACGGTCAGTTTGCCCGGGGTCCTCGTGTCCAACTCGCCCTTGGCGCAGGACGCCCCGGACGCCGAGGCGGAAGCAGAGCCGGAGGCGTCGTCCTCCGGCTGCGGGGCGCAGCCCACCGCGACGGCGGCGAGCAGGGCGGCTAGGGCGGCGGAGGCGGCACGGCGCGGGGAACGCGAGGCTCGCAGGACGGGAGGCATGGCGTGAGATTGACAGCGGGACGTCCTGTTTGTCGAGGTCACATGGGTAACTGTCCGCATTCTGGGAACGCGTGTTGCCTTCCTGTGAACGCGCTTTCCCGTGTGCCGGGCGGGGCCGCCGGCCGAGGGCGGGGATGGGTGGCCGGCGGCCCGTCCGCGCGGGAGCCGTCATCCCGTGCGGACCTGCTTCCAGTGGACTACGCCACGGCGCACGCCGGGAGCGCGCGCGGGATGTCGGCGCGTGTGTTCGATTCACACGGGGCGCGCGACGGTGGGCGCACGCCCCCTTGTCGGCCGCTTCACCAACTGCCGTACACCGCTCAGGAGTTCACCAGCCCCGTGCGCGCCACTCCGGCAGGTGCGGGCGCTCCGCGCCGAGCGTGGTGTCGTTGCCGTGGCCCGGGTAGACCCAGGTCTCGTCCGGCAGGGCGGCGAAGATGTTCGTCTGCTCGACGTGGATCAGACGGGCGAACGTCTCCGGATCCTTGCGGGTGTTGCCCACCCCGCCCGGGAACACGCGGTTGCCCGGGAGAGCGCTCCTGACCTTGTTGGCGTGGTGTCGTCAGGGTGAGGCCCTTTCCGGCGAGGCGGCCGTCAATGACGTTGCTGCGGTGCTGGATCTGGCGGAGGCCTTTGTGATGGTGCGCATCAAGGGGTCCTCACCCTGCTGGTGCAGCAGGTCCTGGCCGAACCGGCCTGGGTGAAGAAGCTGAGCGACGAGGACCGGCGAGGCCTGACCGCGCTGTTCTGGTCCAACGTCAATCCGTCGTGGCACCTTCCGCCTGGGCATGAGCAAGCGCCTCGACCTGGGGCCGGCGGCTGCCGTATCCCGCTCCCGCGCAGCGGCGGCCATCGCCGAGCGATCGAATGCGCAGACGCGATGAGCCGTCGCGGGGCCGCCGGCGGCCCGCCCGGGCGGGAAGAGGCCGAGGTGAGCAGAGCGTGCGGCATGCGTCCGCGGACGCGCCCACGTCCCTGGGAGCTACGGCGCTCTCCGGTCCGGCGGTCCGGGTCCGCTACGGGAGGGGGCGCTCTGTCATCTGCTCGATCGCGGTTGCCTGGGACCAGACCGCTTGCCACTGGCCGTCTGCGTTCTCATAGGTGTCGGTGTGCCAGTAGCTCGCGCGGGGTATCCGGTGGTGCTTGAAGATCACCTCCAGTGTGGCCCGGTAGCGGATGACGGCGGCGTTCCCGTGAATGCGGACGTCGATGGGGCCGGGTTCCCATTCCACGTAGTCGATGTCTCCGGTCGCGATCGCCTGGAGGTAGGCGTCCTTGGGCAGCACGTGGCCGACGGGGGTGACGAGCTGGAAGTCGGGTGCGTGCAGCTCGGAAGCGGCACGGATGTTGCCTGCGACGAGCGCTCGGAGCCTGGCCCGCTCGACGTCGCGGATCTGCTCGGCGATCGCACCACCGGCCGGGACGGCCGCTGTCTGCGTCATGGGCTTTCACTCCTGGTGGGTTGAGAGGCCAGGCACTGAGTGCGGAACCCAGATGACCAGCTAAATTGGACTCATTGACGCTGGGAGTCCATTGCGTCAGGATCACAGCATGGCAGACGACCGAACGGAACACATCCTCGATGCCGCACTGACCGCCTTCTGTCAGTACGGCTACGGCAAGACCACCATGCAGGACGTGGCCCGTGCCGCCGGGATGTCCCGGGCTGCCCTGTACCTGCATTTCCCCAGCAAGGAAGATCTCTTCCGGGCAGGGTCCCGCCGGGCGCACTCCCGGGCGCTCGGCGCGGTGGACACGGCTCTCACCCAGCAGGGCGATGTGCTGTCCCGAGTCGATGCCGCGATGGCCGCCTACTTCGGGGGACTCCTGGCACAGATCTCGTCGAGCGTGCACGGCGGGGAAGTCCTCGATGCGAGTCTCGACGTCGCCGGGGACATCGCCGGCGAGGCCCATGCGGCTCTGGTCGTCCGGCTCGCCTCCGCGCTGCAGACCGCCGCGGCAGCGGGAGAAGTGCAGTTCTCGACCTCCGACGCGACCGCCGAGGACATCGTGCTTCTCCTCCTCGCGGTCGAGGACGGGCTGAAGAAGACGAGCGCGGACCCGCAGGTGCGGCAGCAGCGGAAGGCGTTGTTCCTCCGTCTGGTGCACGTGGGAATCGAGCCCTGCGTCAGCTCCTCACAGAAGGCGACGCCCTGTGATGACGTCACTGCACTGCCCGCGCCCGTACCCGACACCCCAGGAGCCCACCATGGCGCCCCAGGGTGACCCGACCGTCCCCCCCGGGTGGTCGAGATGATTGTGAGCACGACCACGGGCCGGGTCCGGAGGGCTCGTGCCCTGGGGGAGCGTGAAGCGATCTCCCATGTCGGACCAGAGCGTCACCTCATGTGATGGACGGGGCAGCCCAGGAGGGGACGTGACGATCCTTGCTCACCAGCGCCTCGCTTGAGGAAGCGCAGAGTGGTGTCACGTGACGGCAGGGGGATCTCGCGCATGCCCTGGGACTACGGGTGGGTTCAGGGGGGTGTGAGGGTGTCGAGCCGGGCGGCGAGGTCGGGCGACGAGGTCGGCGGGGTCGTCGTGGGCGAGGGCCGCGTGGAGCTTGTTGAGCGGGCGGCGGCGGGCAGGTCGGTGAGGGCGGTGATCTGGCCCGCGATGCGGCGCAGGTCGGCGGCGTTGGCGCGGGCCCAGGCGGCGGTGGTGCGTTCGGCGGCCCGGGCCTGGCGGGTGGCCGTCACGCGCTGCTCGCCGGTGGTTCCGACAGGGCCGGGGCGGCCGCGCAGGTAGCGGCGTTCGGCTGCCTGGCGGCTGGCGACGCCGAGGGAATGGGCGAGGTCGGCCCAGCTGGCGCCCGCGTCGCGTGCGGTTTCGATCAGGTCGGTCTCCCCTCCGGCGAGCAGCTCGCGCACCTGCCGCAGCAGCATCAGAGAGCCACCAGAAGGCGCTGCCGAGCGTGTACAGGCCGGCCACCCACGCGGGGACGATGCGGCGGCGCCAAGCCACAACGAGCGAATTCTCAGGCAGATGGCACGTCCTTGGCACGCCTCTCGTGCTCGCGCAAACGGGTGCGGATGCGCTCTGCCTTCGCCGGGGTGAGGCTGGCGGCATGGCTTCCGTCCGTGGTCGTACACCCGCCCGACGAGGACGGCGGGCGGCGGGCCGGAGGAGTGGGGCTACCACCAGGGAGACAACCATGACTGTCCGTACCTACGTGTCGACGACTGTGCGGAACGACCGTGTCGAGGAGGTTCTCCACGCGCTGGAGAACCTGGATCCGGATGCGATCGTGGCATCCGTCAACCGCTCGGACGCTCCCGACGTCCCCGCCGGGGTATCGGTATCGCTGAACGGTGACGCCCGTGAGGCGGTGAAGAAGCAGCTCGATGCGATTCCCGATCTGGAGTGCGAGATTGACGTGCGGGACACCGAGGATCTGTGAGCCGGACATGCGGATGGCCTCCCCGCCCGGTCTTGGTGACCAAGCGTGGGGCCATCCGTCACGGCGGCCAGGAAGACTCAGCGGTTACCTGCTTCGTGCGTAGGGAGCCAGGCGTTGTGCGCCCGCCCGCCCGCCCGCCCGCCCGCCCGCCCGCCCGCCCGCCCGCCGACCCGAAGCCGGAGCTTCTTGCCGAGGCAGCGCAATCTGAAGAGTGGGATCGTGCCGGGTAGCCCTCGAAACTGATCATGGGTCGGCGGTCCGTCTGCAACCCGCCTGGCCTTAGCGCACGATCTGGCACAGATGTTCCTCACCTCGCGGTGACTGCTGCCGGCGTCCGTGACGGAGCTCTGGACACCAGCCGTCCGTGAGGCAAGACACTGCCCGAGCGTCGACGGGCCTGAACGCGCGACCGCCCCCGCTTCGGTTTCGAAAAGGGGGCGGTCGTGGTCGGACGGGTTACCAGCCTCGCGCGCGCCACTCCGCGAGGTGGGGCCGCTCCGTGCCGAGGGTGGTGTCGTTGCCGTGGCCGGGGTAGATCCACGTCTCGTCGGGCAGGACGTCGAACACCTTGGTTTCCAGGCCGTCCATCAGGGAGTTGAACTCTTCCGGACGTGTTGTCCGGCCAGGGCCGCCCGGGAAAAGACAGTCCCCGGTGAACACGTGCGGGTGCCCGTGCGGGTCGTCGTAGACCAGGGCGATCGAACCCGGTGTGTGGCCCACCAGATGGCGCGCGGTGAGTTCCACGCGCCCGACCCGGATGACGTCGCCGTCGCCGACGGGGACGTCGGTGGCCACCGGGATGCCCTCGGCGTCGTCCCGGCCCGCGTACGTACGGGCGCCGGTGGCCGCCACGACCTCGGCGAGGGCCTGCCAGTGGTCGCCGTGCTGATGGGTGGTGACCACGGACGCGATCCCGTCGTCGCCGATCAGGGTGAGCAGGGTGCCCGCGTCGTTGGCGGCGTCGATCAGCAGCTGCTCGTCGGTGGCCCGGCAGCGCAGCAGGTACGCGTTGTTGTCCATCGGGCCGACGGCGACCTTGGAGATCATCAGGTCCCGCAGCTCGTGCACATCCGCAGGACCGCCGACCTTCACCGCTCCGCTGTACGTCATGGTGGCAGCCTATAGCGGGGGCAGCTGCGGGAGAGCCCCTCCTTCGACGCGCAGCGCGGTGCCGTCGCGGCGACCCGCGAGCCAGCCCAGGAGCGCCGGCGCGGTTCCGGTCACCGTCACCCCGGATCCGGAAGTGGCGCGACCGGTGGTCCACGCGCGCGTACCGTCCGTCACGCGGGTGTGCGGCACGTCGGGATGCCCGGTGAACCGGTCGACGAGGAAGCCGATCTCCCGCTCCGTGAACTCCGGCGGGAGATCCTCCAGCTCGTACCCGATGCCGAGGTCCACGTGATGGAGCTCCACCTCGATCCAGCGCCGGAAGGGCACCCGCGCCGCGGTGTCCGTGACTCCGTTGCGCAGCTCGACCGTGCGGGTCCAGTCCGCGGGGAGCGCGGCGGCGTCCTGGAAGCGGTCCGCGCTGTCGTGGACGTCGGCGAGCTGCTCCTTCAGGGGCCGCGGAGCGTCCCGCTCGATGTCCGCGTCCCGGGCCTCGCCGGAGGCGTACATGGGGCGTCCCTCGAAGACGTTCACCAGCGCGTCCGCGTTGCGGGCGAGATGGGCGAGGACGTGCCCCCGGGTCCAGCCGGGCAGCCGTGACGCCTCGGTCACAGCGGCGGCGTCCAGTCGGGCGACCGCGGTGAGGAGCCGGTCCGTCGCTTCTCGTACAGAGGCCAGGTCACGTGCGTGATCCATCATGCCGTCGACCCTAGCCCCGGCCACACCTTCGGGTGAAGGAGTCCGGCCACGCCCGCAAATCGAATGCACGTGCTATATGGTCGGGTGCGGCGTCGGGCATGCTGGAAGGCCCGGAATTGTTGTGGAACGGGGAAACAGGACCGGCGCTGTCAGTGGCTCCCCCTAGTCTGTGGAGGACGGGGGCTGCGGCCTCTGTCACTCACTCAAGAAAGGTGCGGACCGGCGTGGCCGACCGTCTCATCGTCCGTGGCGCGCGCGAGCACAACCTGAAGAACGTCTCGCTCGACCTGCCACGCGACTCGCTCATCGTCTTCACGGGCCTGTCGGGGTCGGGCAAGTCCTCGCTGGCCTTCGACACGATCTTCGCCGAGGGGCAGCGCCGGTACGTGGAGTCGCTCTCCTCCTACGCCCGGCAGTTCCTCGGGCAGATGGACAAGCCGGACGTCGACTTCATCGAGGGTCTGTCCCCGGCGGTCTCCATCGACCAGAAGTCGACCTCGCGCAACCCGCGCTCCACGGTCGGCACGATCACCGAGGTCTACGACTACCTGCGGCTGCTCTTCGCGCGCATCGGCAAGCCGCACTGTCCCGAGTGCTCCCGCCCGATCTCCCGCCAGTCGCCGCAGGCCATCGTCGACCGAGTCCTGGAGCTGCCCGAGGGCAGCCGCTTCCAGGTCCTCTCGCCGCTGGTGCGCGAGCGCAAGGGCGAGTTCGTCGACCTCTTCGCGGACCTCCAGACCAAGGGGTACAGCCGGGCCCGTGTGGACGGCGAGACCGTCCAGCTCTCCAGCCCGCCCACGCTGAAGAAGCAGGAGAAGCACACCATCGAGGTGGTCGTCGACCGCCTGACGGTGAAGGACTCCGCCAAGCGCCGCCTCACCGACTCCGTGGAGACGGCTCTCGGCCTCTCCGGCGGCATGGTCGTGCTCGACTTCGTCGACCTCCCCGAGGACGACCCCGAGCGCGAGCGCATGTTCTCGGAGCACCTGTACTGCCCGTACGACGACCTGTCCTTCGAGGAACTGGAGCCCCGCTCCTTCTCCTTCAACTCGCCCTTCGGCGCCTGCCCCGACTGCTCCGGCATCGGTACGCGCATGGAGGTCGACCCCGAGCTGATCGTCCCGGACGAGGACAAGTCGCTCGACGAGGGCGCCATCCACCCGTGGTCGCACGGCCACACCAAGGACTACTTCGGCCGCCTCATCGGAGCCCTCGCCGAGGCGCTGGGCTTCCGCACCGACATCCCCTTCGCCGGACTCCCGCAGCGCGCGCGGAAGGCGCTGCTGTACGGCCACAAGACACAGATCGAGGTGCGCTACCGCAACCGGTACGGGCGCGAGCGGGTCTACACGACGGCCTTCGAGGGCGCCGTCCCCTTCGTGAAGCGGCGGCACGGCGAGGCCGAGAGCGACGCCAGCCGTGAGCGCTTCGAGGGCTACATGCGCGAGGTGCCCTGCCCCACCTGTGAGGGCACACGCCTGAAGCCGATCGTCCTCGCGGTCACGGTCATGGAGAAGTCGATCGCCGAGGTCGCCGCCATGTCCATCAGCGACTGCGCCGACTTCCTGGGCAAGCTGAGGCTCAACAGCCGCGACAAGAAGATCGCCGAGCGCGTGCTGAAGGAGGTCAACGAACGGCTGAAGTTCCTGGTCGACGTCGGCCTCGACTACCTCTCGCTGAACCGCGCGGCCGGCACGCTCTCCGGCGGCGAGGCCCAGCGCATCCGGCTGGCCACCCAGATCGGCTCCGGTCTCGTGGGCGTGCTCTACGTCCTCGACGAGCCGTCGATCGGCCTGCACCAGCGCGACAACCACCGGCTGATCGAGACCCTGGTCCGGCTGCGCGACATGGGCAACACGCTCATCGTCGTCGAGCACGACGAGGACACCATCAAGATGGCCGACTGGATCGTCGACATCGGTCCCGGCGCGGGCGAGCACGGCGGCAAGGTCGTGCACAGCGGCTCGCTCAAGGAGCTGCTCGACAACACCGAGTCGCAGACCGGGCAGTACCTCTCGGGCCGCAAGGCCATCCCGCTGCCCGACATCCGCCGCCCGCTCGACCCGACCCGGCAGCTCACGGTGCACGGCGCCCGGGAGAACAACCTCCAGGACATCGACGTCTCGTTCCCGCTCGGCGTCTTCACCGCCGTGACCGGTGTGTCCGGCTCCGGCAAGTCCACGCTGGTCAACGACATCCTGTACACGCACCTGGCCCGCGAGCTGAACGGCGCCAGGAACGTGCCCGGCCGGCACACGCGCGTGGACGGCGACGACCTCGTCGACAAGGTCGTGCATGTCGACCAGTCGCCGATCGGCCGTACGCCCCGGTCCAACCCGGCGACGTACACCGGTGTCTTCGACCACGTCCGCAAGCTGTTCGCCGAGACCACCGAGGCGAAGGTCCGCGGCTATCTGCCCGGCCGCTTCTCCTTCAACGTCAAGGGCGGCCGCTGCGAGAACTGCGCGGGCGACGGCACCATCAAGATCGAGATGAACTTCCTCCCGGACGTCTACGTCCCGTGCGAGGTCTGCCACGGCGCCCGGTACAACCGGGAGACGCTGGAGGTCCACTACAAGGGCAAGTCCATCGCCGACGTGCTGAACATGCCGATCGAGGAGGCGACCGACTTCTTCGAGGCCGTCCCCGCGATCGCCCGCCACCTCAGGACGCTGAAGGACGTCGGCCTCGGGTACGTCCGGCTCGGGCAGTCCGCGACCACCCTGTCCGGCGGTGAGGCGCAGCGCGTCAAGCTCGCCAGCGAGCTGCAGCGCCGCTCCACCGGACGCACGGTCTACGTCCTGGACGAGCCGACCACCGGTCTGCACTTCGAGGACATCAGCAAGCTGCTCACGGTGCTGTCCGGCCTGGTCGACAAGGGCAACACGGTCATCGTCATCGAGCACAACCTCGACGTCATCAAGACCGCCGACTGGGTCGTGGACATGGGTCCCGAGGGCGGCGCCGGCGGTGGCCTCGTCATCGCCGAGGGCACGCCCGAGCAGGTCGCCGGGGTGCCGGCCAGCCACACGGGCAAGTTCCTGCGGGAGATCCTGGGCGCCGACCGGATCAGCGACGCGGCCCCGGTGAAGGCCCCGCGCAAGGCCGCCGCCAAGCGGACGGCCGCCGCCGGCGCGGCGGCGAGGAAGACGGCGACGGCCCGCACGGCGACGGCCGCCGGGAAGACGGCCACGGCCAGGAAGGCGGCCGCGGCCACGAAGAAGGCGACCCCCGCGAAGAGGACCACGCGGGCCCGCGAGGACTGAGGAGGCCGGGGCACCCCGGGCGCCTCGGGACGACGGAGACCTCCGGAGTCCGAGGTGCCCGGGCGGCCGGTCCGCCGGCCCTCCGGGAACGTGTGGCGGCCCGGGGGAACTCCCTAGGGCCGGCGCACGTCGCACCCCGGGCGAGGGGGTGGCGGAAGGGTCACCCCCGGCGGCGGCGCACCCTGTACGTTCGACGCGTGAGCGACAACGAGTTGGCCGCCTTCCTGCGCAGCCGCCGCGAAGCCATGACCCCCGCCGAGGCGGGCCTGCCCGCGGGCCCCCGCCGCAGCGCCCCCGGCCTGCGCCGCGCCGAGCTGGCCACGCTCGCGGGGATCAGCGTCGAGTACCTCACCCGGCTCGAACACGGCCGCGACCTCACCCCCTCCTCCCAGGTGCTCGGCGCCCTCGCCGACGCGCTGTGCCTGCGGGTGCCGGACCGGCTCCTGCTGCGCCGGCTCGCCGAGGAGAACGGCGACCCCACGACGGTCCGCCACGCTGCCGCTCCGCCCGCCCGGAGCGTACGGCCCACCGTCCGGGCCCTCCTCGACCGGCTGGAGCCCACCCCCGCCGTGCTGCTCAACTGGCTCGGCGACATCGTCGCCCACACCTCTGGCTACGAGCGTTTCGCCCGTCCGCTCGGACTGCTCGACGGCGACCCGCCCAACGTCACGCGGTATCTGTTCACCGACGAGCGGGCCCGCGCGGTGTATCCGGGTTGGGAGCGGCTCGCCGACGAGCAGGTCGCCCATCTGCGCCACGAAGCCCCGCCGCACGACCCGTACGTCGCCGCCCTGACCGACGAGTTGACGGTCACCGCGGGCGCCAGGTTCACCCTGCGGCTGAAGGGCGTACCGGCCATGCCGCTGCGCAACGGCACGGATCTGGTCGTGCATCCGCAGGCGGGCCGGCTGCGCCTGGCGTACGAGACGCTCGCCCTGCCGGACGACGGCCAGCGCCTCGTGGTCCACCTCCCGGCCGACGAGGCCACGGCCACCCGCCTCGCCCGGCTCGACCACCTCGACGGCCGTGAGCACCAGGCCCCGAGCACGGTCGGCGGCTGAACGGACGCACACACGCGGCACGCGGGGCGCGCGGGACCGCGCGGGAATCCGATCACCGGCCCCCGTCCGGCCGCCGGCCCCCGCCCGCCCGCCGGCCCCCGCCCACCGGCCCCCGCCCGCCCACCGGCGGCCGTGGGGCGGCGGCTAGACCTCCCCCACCTCCGCCGCGTACGGCGGCTCCGCGCCCTCCCGGGAGCAGGTGATCGCCGCCGCGCGGGCGGCGAAGCGGAGCAGGCGGATCCAGTCGTCGGTGCCGAGGGCCGCGAGGGCGCCGGCGGAGAGCGCGTCCCGCGCCGACAGACCGTGCAGGAGGGCCGCGTTGACCGTGTCACCGGCGCCGATGGTGTCGACGACGTCGACCTTCTCGCCCGGCACGGAGAGCTCCGCTCCGGCGCGGGTGTGGACGGTCAGGCCGTCGCCGCCCCGGGTGACGACGACCGCGGCGGGCCCGGAGTCCAGCCACGCGCGCGGGGTGCCGCCCAGCCACCGCGCGTCCTCCTCGGACAGCTTGAGCAGCGACACCGAGGGCAGCCAGCTTCCGAAGCGGGCCCGGTAGGCGTCCGCGTCGGGAATCAGCCCCGCCCGGATGTTGGGGTCGAGGGCGGTGAACACGCCCTGGGCGGCGGTGGCGTGCAGCAGCTTCTCGTAGGCGCTCGCGCCCGGTTCCAGCACGAGGGAGCAGGTCCCGAAGGAGACGGCCCGGGTACCGGGGGGCAGCCGGTCGGGGGTCTCGAACAGGCGGTCGGCGCTGCCCTCGACGTAGAAGGAGTACCGGGCGGAGCCGCCCTCGCCGATCGAGGCCAGGGCGAGGGTCGTCGGTTCGGGACCGCGCTGCACGGACGTCACGTCCACGTCCGCGTCGCGCAGGCCGTCCAGCAGGGCCTCGCCGTAGGCGTCCTGGGAGACCCGTGAGCAGAAGGCGGTGGGGGAGCCGAGGCGGCCCAGCGCCACGGCCGTGTTGTAGGGGCCGCCACCGCGCGCCGGCCGCAGATCCACGAGCGCGCCCGCACCGCGCGGGACCAGGTCGATCAGGGCTTCACCGGCGACGACGATCACGAGGCGGATCCTTTCTCGGGGACTACCGGCCGGAAAGTATCGCAAAGGTGTGCGCACCACGACGGACGGCGGTGGCGGGGTGGACCGTGACCCGCCCGGCCGTCACTCCCAGTCCCAGCCGATCCCCACGACCCCCGTCCGCACCCGCGGTTCCACGAGGTGGACCGAGCGGTGCGGGACGCTCAGCGGGAGCACCTGCCGCCCGCCCCGGGGGGCCGCGGGGGAGTGCTGGCTGAAACGGTGGCAGCGCAGGGGCAGGGCCCGTTCGTCGAAGCGGACCTGGAGGGCGTACTGGCCACCGGTGGAACGGAAGCCGCGGACGTACTCGGTGCACACACCGGCCGTGCCGTCGTCGAAGCCGTAGCGGAAGAGGTAGGTGTCACCGCTGCACAGCCGGGTGTCGAAGAGGAGCTCGGCGACGAGGACACCGGTCTCCCGGTCCCAGCGCACCCTGCCGCTGCGGCAGTTCTCCAGGGCGCGGACGGCGATCCGCTCCGGCGCGCAGCCCGGGTCGCCCTGGTGGACGGCCACATAGCGGTCCACGCCGTCCCGGTGGGCGCGCACGATGTGCTGGGACTCGCGGCCGAGCAACTCCCGGCCCGCGCCGACACGCACCCGCTCGTGGTGGCCGACGGTGTGCACACCCCCGTCGAGTGGCATCCGCAGCTCGTCGAAGAGACGCTCCAGGACACCGGATGCCTCCACGACCGAGCGGTACGAGCGGGCGGCGGGGCGCTCCGGGCCGGGGTGCTCGTCGGCCCTGACGAGCAGCCGGATCAGGGACTCGTCCGGGAGCTGGAGGATCTCCTCCAGGGCCCGCACGGCCCGCAGCGACTCGGGACGCTGGGGACGCCGGGCGCCCTGCTGCCAGTAACTGAGGCTGGTGACGCCGACCCTGACCCCGTGGCGCGAGAGATGGTGCTGCACGCGCTGCAGCGGCAGGCCGCGGGCGGCGATCGCGGCGCGCAGCGCGACATGGAAGGGACCGCCCCGCAGGACCGACTCCAGCTCCGCCGTGGAGACGTCCCGCACCGCCGCGACGTCCGCGTGCTCTGTGGCGTGCCGCATGCAGAGACCTTTCTGTAGAGCAGGGCGCGACGGGTGGCCGGACCACGCGGGCCGAGGGGCGCCCGGTGGGCCCCCGGGGCTCCGGGTGCCGCCGGCGGCCGTCCGTCCGCACGTGCGTCCGTCCGTACATCCGCGGGAGAGAGCCTCTTGCCCCGAGTTCCCCCGCATTGAAGCGTGTTGACCAGGTCCCGACAACACCTGACGCGTGACATGGCCGGACACCATCGGCAAGATCCTCAACGCGTCCGGTGCCCGTGCTCGGGCCCCAGCAGGTCCCGCAGCGCCTGCCCCGAGAGCCTCGACTTGTGCACGAACCCGCGGGCCGGACCGGCCGTGACGAGTTCCTCCATCTCGTCCAGCGGGTGCGTGGACGTGAGGACGATGACGGACGGGGCGGTGCCCGCGAGCCTCGGCGCGAGCTCCAGACCGCACTCGCCGTCGAGTTCGACGTCCAGCAGGACGAGATCCGGGACCAGCTCCGCGACCCGTGCCAGCGCCTCCGTGCCCGTACGGGCCACACCGACGACGCGGATCCCGTCGCGCTCCAGCAGCGTACGGGCAGCCTCCAGGAACCGGGCGCTGTCATCGACGATGAGACAGCGCGTGGACATGCGCACAGCCTCCCAAGGCGGTCATGGGCGCACATTGCGGCTAGCGGGAAAGAGTGGGCGCCGCGGGACTCCGTCCGCCGGAATGTGCCCATGTCCCGTGCCGGAACGACGGGTTCACTCTCACCCAGGGAGTCGGACGCGACACGAGGAGTAGCATGTCGCTGCCCTGGGGCCGATCAGGCCCGAGGAGTGGGGGTGTGCGATGAACAGGCAGCGCCGGGACCTCGGAGAACGTCCCGTACGCCGTGCCCTGATGGCAGGTGCGGCGACCGCCGCACTGCTCCTCGCCGGATGCAGCGGCGGCGGTGGCGGTGACGGACGGACGGACGAGGAGGGCAAGGCGGCGGGCGACACCACCTGCGACGGGCGGATCGAGGGCACCGCCCACATCACGATGTGGTTCCACGCGGGCCAGAGCGGTGAACAGAGCACGCTCAGGACCCAGGTCAGGGAGTTCAACCGGTCCCAGCGGCAGGTACGGGTCGAACTGGTCACCCTGCCCGAGCAGCGCCCGTACAACGAACTCGTCCTGTCCGCGGCGGCCAGCGGCGACCTGCCCGACCTCCTCGACTTCGACGGCCCCAACCTCTACAGCTACGCCTGGTCCGGCACCCTCAAGCCGATCGACTCCTGCGTGCCCGGCAGGACCCGGAAGGACCTGCTGCCGTCCATCCGTGCACAGGGCACGTACGACGACCGGTTGTGGGGCGTCGGCACCTTCGACTCCGGACTGGGTCTGTACGTGCGGCCGTCGGTGCTCAGGAAGGCGGGCGTGCGCATCCCGAAGGGCGTCGACGACGCCTGGACCGCCGACGAACTGACGCGGATCCTGCGCAAGCTGCGCGCCCAGGGCTACGAGGCGCCGCTCGACCTGAACTTCACCGACTCCCGCAGCGCGGACGAGTGGAACACCTACGCCTTCGCGCCGGCCGTGTGGTCGGCGGGCGGCGAGCTCATCGACCCCGGCACGTTCCGTACCGCCGACGGGTTCCTCAACAGCCCGGAGTCCGTCGGGGCGCTCACCACCCTGCAGCGCTGGGTGAAGGAGGGCTACGTCGACCGGGACGAGCAGAAGGACAAGAGCGCGTTCGTGAAGGGACGCAGCCCCATCTCCTGGATGGGGCACTGGAAGTACGGGGAGTTCAGCGAGGCGTTCCCGGGTGACGTGGCGATCGTGCCGCTGCCGGACTTCGGCACGGGCAGCGTCACGGGGATGGGTTCCTGGCAGTGGGGCATCCCCTCCGGGGGCGCCGACGGGGACGCGGTGTGGCGGTTCCTGGAGTACCTGCTGCGGCCCGAGCAGGTGGCCCGGATGAGCGAGGCCAACGGCGCGATCCCGGGGACGGAAGGGGGAGTGCGGCTGTCCCCGCTGTACGACGAGAACGGCGCGGAGCGGCTGTTCATCGAGCAGCTGCGCAGCGGCACCGCCCGGCCGCGACCGCAGACACCGGCGTACCCGGCGGTGACCGTCGCGTTCTCGCACGCGGTCGCCGACATCGTCTTCTCCGGTGCCCCCGCCGAAAGGACGCTGGACAAGGCGGTCGCCACCATCGACCAGGACCTCGCCGCCCACGACGGCTATCCGAAGAGCGGACCGTGACCCGAGCCGCCGGACCCCGGCGCGGCACACCCCGCACGGCCGGCCGGCCCGGCCCGGCGAGACCGGCCCGCCGGGCCCCGTGGGCGTTCGTGCTCTGCGCGGCCCTGCTGCTCGCGGGCTGCGAGGAGGGCGGAGGCGGCGAGAAGGGCACCCGGCGGGGCTCCGACGCGACCTGCGACGGGCGGATCGACGCCCCCGCCCAGATCACCATGTGGTACCACCAGCCGTCGGCACGCGGTGAACTGGAGGCCGTACGCGCCCAGGTCAGGGCCTTCAACACCGCCCAGGACGACGTCACCGTCCGACTCGTCCGCCACCCGAAGGGCGACCACGACGACCTGGTCCGTGAGGCGGCCGACGCGGGTGAGCTGCCGGACCTGCTCGACTTCGACGCGCCGAAACTGTTCAGCCACGCCTGGGCCGGAGACCTCCGGCCGATCGACTCCTGCGTCCCGAAGTCCCTGCGCGCGGACCTGCTGCCGTCCGTCCTCGAACAGGGCACCTACCGAGGCAGGCTGTGGGGCCTCGGCACGTTCGACTCCGGGCTGGGTCTGTACGTGCGGCCGTCGGTGCTCAGGAAGGCGGGCGTGCGCATACCGAAGGGCATCGCCGACGCCTGGACCGCCGACGAGTTCACGGGCATCCTGGGGAAACTGCGCGCCCTGGGCCACGAACGGCCGCTGGACCTGCAGATGCCGTGGGCCGGCACCGAATGGGGGACGTACGGCTTCGCACCGGTGCTGTGGTCGGCGGGCGGCGACCTGATCGAACGCTCCACCTATCGAACGGCCGACGGAGTGCTCAACGGACCGCGGTCGGTCGAAGCGCTGACGACGCTGCAGGGCTGGGCGAAGGCGGGATACGTGGACGCGAACAAGGACTTCGAGGCCTTCCAGAAGGGCAGGACCCCGGTGTCCTGGACCGGCCACTGGTGCTACCGGCGCTACACCGAGGCCCACCCGGGCGACGTGGCGATCGTGCCGCTGCCGGACTTCGGCACGGGCAGCGCCACCGGCATGGGCTCCTGGCAGTGGGGCATCCCCGCGGGCACGGCCGACGGCGACGCCGTGTGGCGGTTCCTGGAGTTCCTGCTCCGCCCCGACGAGATCCTGCGGATGACGGAGGTCAACGGCGCGATTCCCGCCACCACGGCCGCGATGGAGAGGACCGACGCCTTCGCCGAGGGCGGCCGGGGACGCCTCTACATAGAACAACTGCGGAGCGGGACCGCACGCCCCCGGCCGCAGACCCCCGCCTACCCGGCGATCACCGAGGCCTTCTCCCGTGCCTTCGTGAAGATCATGCGGGGAGGGGCCGTGCGGCCCGCGCTGGACGAAGCGGTGCGGGCCGTCGACAAGGACCTGGCGGACCACGGCCACTACCCCCCGACCGGACCGTGAGGCCCGGCCGTGCTCCGCCCGTCGTCCCCCGGACGAACCCCCGCCCCACGCCCCGCCGTGCCCCGCCGGCCTGCCGCGAACACGAACCCGAACATGACGGCGAACACGAACGCGGGCGCCGTCCCGTTCCTGGCACGGCTGCGGGTCGGCCCCAAGCTGATGCTGCTCGTCCTGCTGCCGGTCACCGTCCTGCTGTCCTTCACGGCGTTCACCGCCCTGGCCCAGTGGCAGGAGGCGCGGACCCTGCGCGACTTCGACACCGCGATCGAGGTCTCGTTCGCGGCCAGCGAGGTCGGCGGTGCCGTCGCCCGTGAGCGGATCGCCGCGGTCCAGGCCCGGCTGAGCGCCGGACCGGGCACCCTGGGCGGCCGGGCGCGGGCCCAGCGCGTCACCGACGAGGCCCTGCGGCACGCCTTCGGCGAAGCCGTCGACCGGCAGGTCGGCTCCGACGTCGCCGGTGACCTCGACGCCGTACGCCGGCAACTGCACGCACTGCGGGTCCAGACGGGCACCGGCTCGCTGGACGCCCGGACCCTCACCCGGCGCTACGAGGTCGTCCAGAACAAGGTGCTCGACACGGTCGCCCGCCTCGAAGCCGGGCGCCCCACCCGGGCCGCGGGCCGCGCCGCCGACGCCCACATGGCGATCCTGCGGGCCGTCGCCGCCACCGAGAGCGAACGGGCGGAACTCGCCATCCTCTTCCACGCCCCCGGCGAACGGCGCACCACCGCCGCCGCGGGCCGCTGGACCGAACTGGAGAAGTCCCAGCTCAGAAGGTTCCGGCTGACCGCCTCCGACGGACTGAAGGCCGAGCTGCACGCCGCGATCTTCGAGGCCCCCGGACGTGAGGTCCGCACCGTCCGCGACCTGCTCGCCGACACCGGCCCCCGGCCCGCCGACTGGCCCTCGTACGACAGCTGGCTCAGTCACTCCGAGCGCTATGTCGACGCCCTGCGCGGCATCCAGGACCGGGCCGCCCGCGAACTCGACGACACCGCCCACCGCGATCTGCGCGCCATACGGGCCCGCGCCCTCACCGAACTCGGCATCTCCCTCGCCGTCCTGGCCCTCGTCACCCTCCTCGCGCTGGCCCTGCGCCGCTCGATCACCCGCCCCCTCGGCCAGGTCTCCGCGGGCGCCCGCGCCCTGTCGCAGGGCGACCTCTCGTACGACATCCGCTACACGGGACGCGACGAACTCGGGGACGTGGCCGACACCTTCCGCGAGCTGCGGGTGACCGGTGAACGGCTGGCCGACGAGATCCGCGCCATGAACACCGCGATCGACGCGGGCCGCCTCGGACACCGGGCCGACGTCGACTCCTTCGACGGAACCTGGGCGCAGCTGCTGGGCGGCATGAACGGCACCATGGCCTCCTTCGCCGCCGCCCACGGCCGGCGCAGACGGGCCGAACAGGAACTGGAGAGCATCTTCAACCTCTCCGCGGACCTGCTCTGCATCAGCGGCGTCGACGGCTACTTCAAGCGCGTGAACCCGGCGTTCGAACGCACCCTGGGCTATCCGATCGAGACGCTGACCTCCCGGCCCCTGCTCGACTTCGTCCACGAGGAGGACCGGGACAAGACCTGCGAGGCCGTCGCGCTGCTGGCGAGCGGCACCGAGGTCGCCGAGTTCGAGAACCGGTACCTCCGCGCCGACGGCACCGAATGCTGGCTCCAGTGGAGCGCCCGGCCGGTCCCCGAGGAGGGCCTCATCTACGCGGCCGCCCGCGACGTCACCGAGAGCCGCCGGGCCGCGCTCGAACAGAGCGCGCTGCGCCGGGTCGCCACCGCGGTCGCGCGCGGGGTGCCGCCCGCCGACGTGTTCCGGAAGGTCGCCGAGGAGGTGGCGGCCCTGCTGGGCACGGCGGCGGCCGTCCTGCGCTACGAGTCCGACGGCGGCGTCAAGATCCTCGGGATCGCGCACGCGCGCGGCGACGAGGCCGCCGAGATCGTCCGCACCACCCGCCGCGAGGCGGCCCGCAGGGCCGTCACCGCGGTGGCCCGCACCTGGCGCTCCGCCCGGTCGGGCACCTGTGTGGGCGCCCCCATCGTCGTCGAGGGCTGCCTGTGGGGGGTCGTCGTGGCGGCCTCGCTCCTCGACCCGCTGCCCGGCGGCACCGAGTCCCGGCTCGCCGACTTCACCGAACTGATCGCCACCGCGATCGCCAACGCCGACAGCCGCGCCCAGCTGGCCGCGTCCCGCGCGCGCGTGGTCGCCGCCGGGGACGCCTCAAGGCGGCGCATCGAACGCGACCTGCACGACGGCGTCCAGCAGCGCCTGGTCTCCCTGCAGCTGGAGCTGCGGATGGCCCAGACCCTGGTGGCGGATCCCTCCTCGGAACTCGCCCGGCAACTGGACCAGCTGGCCAAGGGCCTCGACGACACCTTCCACGACCTGCTCCAGGTGGCCCGGGGCATCCACCCGTCCATCCTCTCCCGGGGCGGCCTCGGGCCCGCCCTGCGCGCCCTGGCCCGGCGCTGCGCCGTGCCCGTGGAACTCGATCTCGCGTTCGGCAGGGCCCGGTTCCCGGAGCAGGTCGAGGTGGCCGCCTACTACGTCATCTCCGAGAGCCTCACCAACGCCGTCAAGCACGCGCGCGCGAGCGTGGTGACCGTGGCCGGCCAGGAGCGCTCGGGCGTGCTGGAACTGGTCATCCGCGACGACGGCGCCGGGGGAGCGGAACCCGGCAAGGGGTCGGGGCTCATCGGGCTCATCGACCGGGTGGAGGCGATCGGCGGCCGGTTGACGCTCACCAGCCCGCCCGGCGACGGCACGACGCTGAGCGTGCGGCTGCCGCCGACGCCGCCCGAGGAGGATGCGACGGCCGTCCTGCCGCGTTCATGACCGCCCGAAGCGTACGCGGTGAGGCCCGTTCAAAGGGGGGAGTTCGGGACTCGGTACGGGCGTACGTTCCGGGCGGCCGAATCGGACGGCGGAGACGGCCGTCCGGTCCCTGGGCAGGCGGATGTCTCGTTGTCTCCCGTCGGAGGCGCCGGTCCACCCGCGGCCGCACATCAGTGAGCATGGCGGACAGACGTTCCGGTGTCTTCACGGCCCTCCCCCAACTAGGCTTCCGGCTAGCCGTAAGACCCGGGTTCGGGCAGGCTGACGAACGAACGGACAGGTCGGGCAAGGGGGAGGCCGGGACCATGGAGGCCGATCAGCATCCGGTGCGCGGACGGGTGGTGCTCGCGGACGACGACGTGCTCCTGCGGGAGGGGCTGGCGAGCCTGTGCGAGCGCGTCGGCTACGAGGTGGTGGGGCAGGCCGGCGACGCCGACGGGCTCATGGACCTCGTCGAGAGGGAGCTTCCGGACATCGCGATCGTCGACATCCGTATGCCGCCGACGCAGTCCACGGAGGGTCTGAAGGCCGCCGGCGCCATCCGGGAGCGGTACCCGGCGGTGGGGATCCTGGTGCTGTCGGCGTTCGTCGAGGTCGAGGACGCGCTGGAGCTGCTGGCGGGCGGACGCAGCATCGGTTATCTGCTCAAGAGCCGGATCACGGTCGTGGACGAGTTCCTGGAGACCCTCGACCGCATCCGCCGGGGAGGGTCGGTCGTCGATCCGTCGCTGGTGCAGGAACTGGTGGCCGCGCAGCGACGTGACGATCCGCTGTCGATGCTCAGCAACCGTGAGCGGGAGGTGCTCGGTCTGATGGCCGAGGGGCGGTCCAACTCGGGGATCGGCCGTCGGCTGTGGGTGACCGAGGGCACCGTGGAGAAGCATGTGCGCAGCATCCTCGGGAAACTGCGGCTGCCCGAGGAGCCGGACGACCACCGCAGGGTGCTGGCGGTGCTGACGTTCCTGGAGACACGCTAGAACCCTCGGAGCGGGCGCGTGCGGCCCCTCGGCCGCGTCCACCGGCCCCCGGGCTGTCACTCCCCGCCAGTAGGGTGTGGAGCATGGCCGATCCCTCCAGCTACCGCCCCAGTCCGGGGCAGATCCCGGACTCTCCCGGGGTGTACAAGTTCCGTGACGAGCACCGTCGGGTGATCTACGTCGGGAAGGCGAAAAGCCTGCGTCAGCGCCTGGCCAACTACTTCCAGGACCTGACCGGCCTCCACCCGCGCACCCGCACGATGGTCACCACGGCCGCCTCCGTGGAGTGGACCGTCGTGTCCACGGAGGTCGAGGCGCTGCAGCTGGAGTACTCCTGGATCAAGGAGTTCGACCCCCGGTTCAACGTCAAGTACCGCGACGACAAGAGCTACCCGTACCTCGCGGTCACGATGAACGAGCAGTACCCGCGGGTGCAGGTGATGCGCGGGCACAAGAAGAAGGGCGTGCGCTACTTCGGGCCCTACGGGCACGCCTGGGCGATCCGGGACACGGTCGACCTGCTGCTGCGCGTCTTCCCCGTCCGCACCTGCTCGGCCGGGGTGTTCAAGAACGCGGCCCGCACCGGCCGGCCCTGCCTGCTCGGCTACATCGGCAAGTGCTCGGCCCCCTGCGTCGAGCGGATCTCCGCCGAGGAACACCGCGAACTGGCCGACGAGTTCAGCGACTTCATGGCGGGGCGCACCGGCACGTACATCCGCCGTCTGGAGAAGCGGATGACGGACGCGGCCGAGGAGATGGAGTACGAGCGGGCCGCCCGGCTGCGCGACGACATCGAGGCCCTGAAGAAGGCCATGGAGAAGAACGCGGTCGTGCTCGCCGACGCGACCGACGCCGACCTGATCGCCCTCGCCGAGGACGAGCTGGAGGCGGCCGTCCAGATCTTCCACGTCCGCGGCGGACGGGTGCGCGGCCAGCGCGGCTGGGTCACCGACAAGGTCGAGGCCGTCACCACCGGTGACCTCGTCGAGCACGCGCTCCAGCAGCTGTACGGCGAGGAGACCGGCGACGCCGTGCCCAAGGAGGTCCTCGTCCCGGCGCTGCCCGACCCCGTCGGGCCCGTGCAGCAGTGGCTCACCGGGCGTCGCGGGGCCCAGGTCTCCCTGCGCGTCCCGCAGCGCGGCGACAAGAAGGCGCTCATGGAGACCGTCGAGCGCAACGCCCAGCAGTCGCTCGTCCTGCACAAGACCAGGCGGGCCTCCGACCTCACGACCCGCTCCCGCGCGCTGGAGGAGATCGCCGAGGCCCTCGACCTGGACAGCGCCCCGCTGCGGATCGAGTGCTACGACATCTCCCACCTCCAGGGCGACGACGTCGTGGCCTCCATGGTCGTCTTCGAGGACGGACTGGCCCGCAAGAGCGAGTACCGCCGCTTCCAGATCAAGGGCCGGGTCGGGGACACCCAGGTCTGGCACGGCGAGGGCCAGGACGACGTCCGCTCCATGCACGAGGTCATCGCCCGCCGCTTCCGGCGCTACCTCGCGGAGAAGGAGAAGACCGGCGAGTGGGTCGAGGAGGACGGGAACACCGGGAACGACCGGAACGCCCTCACCGAGGAGGACGGCCGGCCCAGGCGGTTCGCCTACCCGCCCCAGCTCGTCGTCGTCGACGGCGGACAGCCGCAGGTCGCCGCCGCCCGGCGGGCGCTCGACGAGCTGGGCATCGACGACATCGCCGTCTGCGGCCTCGCCAAGCGCCTGGAGGAGGTCTGGGTGCCCGGCGACGACGACCCGGTGGTCCTGCCCCGCAGCAGCGAGGGCCTCTACCTCCTGCAGCGGGTCCGCGACGAGGCCCACCGCTTCGCCATCACCTACCAGCGCACCAAACGCGCCAAGCGTTTCCGGGCAAGCCCCTTGGACGACGTGCCCGGCCTCGGGGAGGCCCGCAAGCAGGCCCTGCTGAAGCACTTCGGCTCGCTGAAGAGGCTCCGCTCCGCGACGATCGACCAGATCTGCGAGGTCCCCGGCATAGGCCGCAAGACGGCCGAGACCATCGCCGTGGCCCTCGCCGAGGCGGCTCCGGCCGCACCCGCCGTGAACACGGCCACGGGAGAGATCATTGAGGAAGAGGAGCCCGGTACGACCGCGGACCCCTCGGGGGAGCCCGTGGCCGCGGGCACCCCGGACCGGCGGCGAGGGCAGGAGACATGACCGAGCACGACCAGCGACCGGGACCCCCGGAGCAGCCAGAACCGCCGGAGCGCGCGGAGCGTCCGGAGGAACAGCACGACGAGCACACAGCGGAGCACGGGGCGGCCCACAGCGCGGTGGGCGACGCTGCCCCGCGGCACCCAGCGCCACAGGAAGACGGAGCACACGTGAGTACGGGCAACGAAACAGCCGGGGTCCCCGAGGCGGCCATCCCCGAGCTGGTCATCATCTCCGGCATGTCCGGCGCCGGACGGTCCACGGCCGCCAAGTGTCTGGAGGACCTCGGCTGGTTCGTCGTCGACAACCTGCCGCCCGCGCTGATCCCCACCATGGTGGAGCTCGGCGCCCGCTCCCAGGGGAACGTGGCCCGGATCGCGGTCGTCGTCGACGTCCGCGGCCGCCGCTTCTTCGACAACCTGCGTGACTCCCTCGCCGACCTGGAGACCAAGCACGTCACCCGGCGCATCGTCTTCCTGGAGTCCTCGGACGACGCCCTGGTGCGCCGCTTCGAGTCGGTCCGCCGCCCGCACCCCCTCCAGGGCGACGGCCGCATCACCGACGGCATCGCCGCCGAGCGGGAGCTGCTGCGCGAGCTGCGCGGCGACGCCGACCTGGTCATCGACACCTCCAGCCTGAACGTGCACGAGCTGCGCGCCAAGATGGACGCTCAGTTCGCCGGCGAGGAGGAGCCGGAGCTGCGGGCCACCGTCATGTCCTTCGGCTTCAAGTACGGCCTCCCCGTCGACGCCGACCTGGTCGTGGACATGCGCTTCCTGCCGAACCCCCACTGGGTCCCGGAGCTGCGCCCGTTCACCGGACTCAACGAGGAGGTCTCCGCGTACGTCTTCAACCAGCCCGGAGCCAAGGAGTTCCTCGACCGCTACACCGAGCTGCTGCAGATGATCGCCGCCGGCTACCGCCGCGAGGGCAAGCGGTACGTGACCATCGCGGTCGGCTGCACCGGCGGCAAGCACCGCTCGGTCGCCACCTCCGAGAAGCTCGCCGCCCGCCTCGCCTCCCAGGGCGTCGAGACCGTCGTCGTGCACCGGGACATGGGGCGCGAGTGACCGGACCCACCTCGTCGCGGCTGAGTCGGCTGAGCAGACTGCGCCGGGTCGTCCCGGAGGGCCGTGCGGAAAGGCCCGCCGAGACCCGCGGGGCCCGGCCCCGCCGCCGGGGCGCCCAGCCCAAGGTCGTCGCGCTCGGCGGCGGCATGGGCCTGTCCGCCTCGCTCGCCGCGCTGCGCCGGATCACCGGCGACCTCACCGCCGTCGTCACCGTGGCCGACGACGGCGGCTCCAGCGGGCGTCTTAGGGACGAGCTGGGCGTCCTGCCGCCCGGCGATCTGCGCAAGGCGCTGGCCGCGCTGTGCGGCGACGACGACTGGGGCCAGACCTGGGCCCGCGTCATCCAGCACCGTTTCCAGTCCCAGGGCGAGCTGCACGAGCACGCGGTCGGCAATCTGCTGATCGTCGCCCTGTGGGAGCAGCTCGGCGACCACGTCCAGGCCCTCGACCTGGTGGGCAGGCTGCTGGGCGCCCAGGGCCGGGTGCTGCCCATGTCCGCCGTGCCGCTGGAGCTCCAGGCCCTGGTCAAGGGGCACGACCCGGCCCGCCCGGAGGAGGTCGGGACCGTACGGGGGCAGGCGACCGTCGCGCTCACCCCCGGCGAGGTGCAGTCCGTGCACGTCGTGCCGGGCGACCCGCCCGCCGTGCCCGAGGCCGTCGCGGCGGTCCGCGACGCCGACTGGGTGGTGCTCGGCCCCGGCTCCTGGTTCTCCTCCGTGATCCCGCACCTGCTCGTGCCCGAGCTGCTCGACGCGCTCACCGAGACCAAGGCCCGGCTCGTGCTGTCGCTGAACCTCGCACCGCAGCCGGGAGAAACCGATGGCTTCTCCCCGCAGCGTCATTTGGAGGTTTTGGCACGACACGCCCCTAAACTCGCCCTGGACGTGGTGCTGGCCGACGAGGCCGCCGTGCCCGACCGCGACTCCCTGACCGAAGCCGCCGAACGGTTCGGTGCCGCGGTCGAGCTGGCGCCGGTGGCCAGGACCGACGGATCTCCGCGGCACGACCCGGAGCTGTTGGCCGCCGCGTACGACCGTATTTTTCGGATGCATGGAAGGATCGGCCCATGGCGATGACGGCAGCGGTGAAGGACGAGATCTCCCGGCTACCCGTCACCCGGACCTGCTGCAGAAAGGCGGAGGTCTCGGCGATCCTGCGGTTCGCGGGCGGGCTGCACCTGGTGAGCGGGCGCATCGTGATCGAGGCGGAGCTGGACACCGCGATGGCGGCCCGTCGGCTCAAGCGGGACATCCTGGAGATCTTCGGCCACAGCTCCGAACTGATCGTGATGGCACCCGGCGGCCTGCGCAGAGGCTCGCGCTATGTCGTCCGCGTGGTGGCGGGCGGCGACCAGCTGGCCCGGCAGACCGGTCTGGTGGACGGCCGCGGCCGCCCCATCCGGGGCCTCCCCCCGCAGGTCGTCTCCGGGGCCACCTGTGACGCCGAGGCGGCCTGGCGCGGGGCCTTCCTCGCCCACGGCTCGCTCACCGAGCCCGGCCGCTCGTCCTCCCTGGAGGTCACCTGCCCGGGCCCGGAGGCCGCTCTCGCGCTGGTCGGCGCCGCCCGCCGGCTGTCGATCGGGGCGAAGGCGCGCGAGGTGCGGGGCGTGGACCGGGTCGTCGTCCGGGACGGGGACGCCATCGGCGCGCTCCTGACCCGCCTCGGCGCGCACGAGTCCGTGCTGGCCTGGGAGGAGCGGCGGATGCGCCGCGAGGTCCGGGCCACGGCGAACCGGCTCGCCAACTTCGACGACGCCAACCTGCGCCGCTCGGCCCGTGCCGCCGTCGCGGCCGGCGCCCGGGTCGGCCGCGCCCTGGAGATCCTCGCCGACGACGTCCCCGAGCACCTCGCGGCCGCCGGACGGCTGCGGATGGAGCACAAGCAGGCATCCCTGGAGGAGCTGGGCGCGCTCGCCGACCCGCCGCTCACCAAGGATGCCGTCGCGGGCCGGATCCGCCGCCTGTTGGCCATGGCCGACAAGCGCGCCTCGGACCTCGGCATCCCGGGGACAGAGTCCAGCATCACCGAGGAGATGGCCGAAAACCTGGTGGGGTGACAGGCCGCCAGGAGGCCCCAACTCGCCGGTGCCGACGCCCACTTGGGCCTGTCGGCACCGGCTTTCTGCTTTCCGCGTGAATTATGTGATTGGCCTGTGCCGCCTCCTTGACTTGGCCCAGATCTGACATGAGCCTGGCGTCTGTTCGCTACTGGGGCGAACCACGCAAGGGGGGCTCATGAGACGAAGAGCGAGATCGATCCTCGCTGCCGGCGCGCTCCTGCTGGGCGGCGGCGCGGGTCTCGCGCCGCTGGCCCAGGCTGCCGAGAACGACGGCTCCGACACCGACGAAGTCAAGGTCTTCCGGGCCGAGGTGACGAAGAAGCAGATACCGCTGCTGCTCGCCGCCGGGCAGGACGGCCACGAACTCAGCGAGCAGGCGCCGGAGAAGGGCACCGCGTCGGTCGAGGTCTACCTCACCGACAAGCAGGCGGACGCCCTGGAGGAACAGGGCGTCGAGCTGAGGGAGCACCAGCTCACGCGCAAGGCGGAGGCGCGTGTCGAGGCCGCCGCCGACGGGGTCTACCGCCCCTACAGCGGAGCCGGGAACATCAAGGAGGAGATCCTCCGCACGGGGCAGGAGAACCCCTCCCTGACCAAGGTGGTCTCCATCGGCAAGTCCCTCCAGGGGCAGGACATCCTCGCGGTCAAGCTGACCAAGGACGCGAAGAAGACCAAGGACGGCGCCAAGCCGTCCGTGCTGTACATGTCCAACCAGCACGCGCGCGAGTGGATCACTCCGGAGATGACCCGGCGCCTGCTGCACCACTACCTGGACAACTACAAGACGGACAAGCGGATCAAGAAGATCGTCGACTCCACCGAGCTGTGGTTCGTGATCTCCGCCAACCCCGACGGCTACGACTTCACCCACCGTGACGCCGCCAACCGCCAGTGGCGCAAGAACCTGCGGGACGTCAACGGCGACAACGCCATCACGGTCGGTGACGGCGTCGACCTCAACCGCAACTTCGCCTACAAGTGGGGCTACGACAACGAGGGCTCGTCCCCGTTCCCCACCAGCGAGACCTACCGCGGCGCCACCCCCGGCTCGGAGCCCGAGACCAAGGCCCTGGACGCCTTCGAGAAGCGCATCGGCTTCGAGTACGGCATCAACTACCACTCGGCCGCCGAGCTCATCCTCTACGGCGTCGGATGGCAGGTGGCCAGCCCCAGCCCGGACGACGTGCTCTACAAGTCGCTGGCCGGCACCCCGGAGAACCCCGCGGTCCCCGGCTACCACCCCCAGCTCTCCTCCGAGCTGTACACCACCAACGGCGAGGCGGACGGCCACGCGGCCAACGTCAACGGCACGGCGATGTTCACCCCCGAGATGTCGACCTGCCAGACGGTGTCGGGCATCGACCCGAACGACGCCTGGAAGCCCGAGGACTGCGCCTCCGTCTTCACGTTCCCGGACGACGAGAAGCTGATCCAGCAGGAGTTCGCGAAGAACATCCCGTTCGCGCTCTCCGTCGCCGAGTCCGCCGTCACGCCCGACCGGCCGAAGTCCTCGGTCGGCGTCGACGCCCCCGACTTCACCCCGGCCACGTTCGCCACGTCGTACTCGCGCGGCAAGAAGCAGGAGGTCTCCGTCGTCGCGCGCCGGTCCGTGACCGACAAGGAGCTGAACTACCGGGTCAACGGCAGCGGCCGCACGTACCAGGAGAGGCTCAAGGCCTGGAAGGGCGGCGAGACCTTCGGCGGTGAGGACAACCTCTGGTTCGACGAGTACCGGGCCAGGGTGCGCGAGGGCGAGCCCGGCGACAAGGTCGAGGTCTGGTTCACCGGCGAGACCAAGAGCGGCAAGCCCACCAGGAGCGAGCGCTTCACCTACACCGTCGCCGAGCGCCCCAAGGGCGACATCCTCGTCGTCGCGGAGGAGGGCGCGACCGCGACCCAGACGGGGGCCTACCTCGACGCGCTGAAGGCCAACAACAAGAGGGCGCTCGTCTGGGACGTCGCGACCCAGGGCGCTCCCGACGCGCTCGGCGTACTGGAGCACTTCAAGACCGTCGTGCACTACACGGGCGCCGTCCGTCCGGGCGTCGCCACCCAGCTCGCGCTGCGCGCCTACCTCAACGAGGGCGGCAAGCTGATCGAGGCGGGCGAGAGCGCCGGCGGCTCCGTCGACCTCGGCGGGGGCACCCTCTCGAACGACTTCAGCCAGTACTACCTGGGCGCCTACAACCGCACCTCCCTGCCGAACGCCACCGCCTTCGCGGGCCTCGGCAAGCTCGGCGGCTTCAGCGGCAAGCTCGGCGACGCGCCCGGGAACCCGCTGAACACGGCCGGTTCGTTCGGGGTCACCTCGGACGCGCTGCCCGTGGAGAACTTCCCGCAGTTCAAGAGCGCCGGCGCGGGCCAGTACCCCGGGACCGTCAACCCGTACGGCCCGTACGAGGGCGCGTCCATGGCGGCCGCCACGCACACCGACTACGCCTGGAACCGTCTCACCCGCACCATCGACCTCACCTCGGTGACCGCGGCGGACGAGCCCACCCTGCGCACCCAGCTCCTGTGGAACACCGAGGAAGGGTATGACCACGCCCTCCTTGAGGCGCACACGGTGGGGGCGGACGACTGGACGACGCTGCCGGAGGCCGGCGGCGCCACCTCCACCGCCGTGCCCGTCGAGTGCGAGGCCGGGTACTTCATCCAGGGCCACCCGGCGCTGAAGCGGTACCTGACCCTGAACTCCGGCGGCTGCACGCCCACGGGCACCAGCGGCGCCTGGAACAGCTTCACCGGAGCCTCGGACGGCTGGCAGGAGGTCGAGTTCGACCTCTCCGCCTACGCCGGCAAGAAGGTCGAGGTCTCGCTCAGCTACGTCACCGACCCCGGGTCCGGCGGCCGCGGTGTCCTGGCCGACAACGCCACCGTCGTCATCGGCGGCACGGCCGGCGCGGTCGAGGGCTTCGAGACGTCGCTCGGCGCCTGGAGCACGCCCGGCCCGCCCGCGGGCAGCCCCGCCGTGGTGAAGGACTGGGGCCTGTCGGGTGAACTGTTCAAGACCTTCGGCGCGGTCACCACGGACGACACGGTGCTGCTGGGCTTCGGTCTGGAGCAGGTCCCCGCGGCGGCCGACCGCAAGGCACTGCTCGGCAAGGCGCTGGCGGCTCTGAAGAACTGAGTGCCGACTGCGCCGAACGGGTGGCGAACGCCCTCGTGAGCGGCCCTCCGGACGTCTGAAATCAGATGATCGGGGGGTCGCTCAAAAGGTAATCACCTTGTAAAACCAGGGCGGTCCGTACCCCTACCGGCGAGTACGGACCGCACCGGCATGTATAGGGCATCTCGATGTCACCCGACGGGCCCCGGGGAGGTAGGGTCGTAGGCGGTCGGGGACATCCCATACAGCTCGCCGGCACTGAGCCGGCGTACCAACGAGGAGATCGGTTCGTGACGATCCGCGTAGGCATCAACGGCTTTGGCCGCATCGGTCGTAACTACTTCCGCGCGCTGCTGGAGCAGGGTGCTGACATCGAGATCGTGGCTGTCAACGACCTGGGTGACACCGCGACCACCGCACACCTCCTGAAGTACGACACCATCCTGGGCCGTCTCAAGGCAGAGGTGTCGCACACCGCCGACACGATCACCGTGGACGGCCACACCATCAAGGTCCTCTCCGAGCGCAACCCCGCCGACATCCCGTGGGGCGAGCTGGGCGTGGACATCGTCATCGAGTCCACCGGCATCTTCACGAAGAAGGCCGACGCCGCGAAGCACCTCGCCGGCGGCGCCAAGAAGGTCCTCATCTCGGCTCCGGCCAAGGACGAGGACATCACCATCGTGATGGGCGTCAACCAGGACAAGTACGACGCGGCCAACCACCACGTCATCTCCAACGCCTCCTGCACCACCAACTGTGTGGCGCCGATGGCCAAGGTCCTCGACGAGAACTTCGGCATCGTCAAGGGTCTGATGACGACGGTCCACGCGTACACCAACGACCAGCGCATCCTGGACTTCCCGCACTCGGACCTGCGCCGCGCCCGCGCCGCCGCCGAGAACATCATCCCGACCACCACGGGTGCCGCGAAGGCCACCGCGCTGGTCCTCCCGCAGCTCAAGGGCAAGCTCGACGGCATCGCGATGCGCGTCCCGGTCCCGACCGGCTCGGCCACCGACCTGGTCGTCACGCTGCAGCGCGAGGTCACCAAGGACGAGGTCAACGCCGCGTTCAAGAAGGCCTCCGAGGACGGCGCCCTCAAGGGCTACCTGGCCTACACCGAGGACGAGATCGTCTCCTCGGACATCGTCAGCGACCCGGCCTCCTGCACCTTCGACTCCTCCCTGACCATGGTCCAGGAGGGCAACACGGTGAAGATCCTCGGCTGGTACGACAACGAGTGGGGCTACTCCAACCGCCTCGTCGACCTCACGGTCTTCGTCGGCGAGCAGCTCTGACCGACAGAGCAGGCACCTCCGTGTGAAGGCAGGGCTCGGGCGGCGCAGGGACGCGCCGCCCGGGCCCTGCCTCACGTAAGAAAAGGCCCTCCTACGATCACGAGCACCACCAGTCCTCCCCGGGAGCCCTCCTTCATGAAGACGATCGACGAACTCCTCGCCGAGCCAGTCGCCGGCAAGCGGGTCTTCGTCCGCGCCGACCTCAACGTGCCGCTGGACGGCACCACCATCACCGACGACGGCCGCATCCGCGCCGTGCTGCCCACGGTCAAGGCGCTGGCCGAGGCGGGCGCGCGCGTCGTCGTCGCCTCCCACCTGGGCCGCCCCAAGGGCGCCCCGGATCCCGCCTTCTCCCTGGCCCCGGCCGCCGCCCGCCTCGGTGAACTCCTCGGCGCCGACGTGGCGTTCGCGACGGACACGGTCGGCGACTCAGCCACCGCCACCGTCGCCGCCCTGGGCGACGGACAGGTCGCCGTCCTCGAGAACCTCCGCTTCAACGCCGGTGAGACCAGCAAGGACGACGCCGAGCGCGGCGCCTTCGCCGACCGGCTGGCCGCCCTCGCGGACGTCTACGTCGGCGACGGGTTCGGCGCGGTCCACCGCAAGCACGCCTCGGTCTTCGACCTCCCGGCCCGGCTGCCGCACTACGCCGGGTACCTCATCGCCACCGAGGTCGGCGTCCTGAAGAAGCTCACGGACGATGTCCAGCGGCCCTACGTGGTCGCGCTCGGCGGCGCCAAGGTCTCCGACAAGCTCGCGGTCATCGACCAGCTGCTCGGCAAGGCCGACCGCATCCTCATCGGCGGCGGCATGGCGTACACCTTCCTCAAGGCCAAGGGGTACGAGGTCGGCGGCTCCCTCCTCCAGGAGGACCAGCTCGGCGCGGTCACCGAGTACCTGGAGCGCGCGGAGCGGACCGGCGTCGAGATCGTCCTGCCCGTGGACGCCGTCGTCGCCCCCGCCTTCCCGGACCTGAAGGCCAAGGCTCCGGCCGACGCCACCGCGGTCGCCGCGGACGCCATGCCGGCCGGGCAGATGGGCCTGGACATCGGTCCGGAGTCCGCCACGCTGTACGCCTCGAAGATCGCCGACGCCGCCACCGTCTTCTGGAACGGCCCCATGGGCGTCTTCGAACACCCCGATTTCGCCGAGGGCACCAAGGCGGTCGCCCAGGCACTCCTCGATTCCAAGGCCTTCACGGTCGTCGGCGGCGGCGACTCCGCCGCGGCCGTGCGCATCCTGGGCTTCGACGAGAACGCATTCGGCCACATCTCGACCGGTGGCGGCGCCTCCCTCGAATACCTCGAGGGCAAGACGCTCCCCGGCCTCGCCGCACTGGAGGACTGACCCTCAATGAGCACGCGTACGCCCCTGATGGCGGGCAACTGGAAGATGAACCTCAACCACCTCGAGGCCATCGCGCACGTCCAGAAGCTCGCCTTCGCCCTCGCCGACAAGGACTACGAGGCCTGTGAGGTCGCGGTCCTGCCGCCCTTCACCGACCTGCGCTCGGTCCAGACCCTGGTCGACGGCGACAAGCTCAAGATCAAGTACGGCGCCCAGGACGTCTCGGCCCACGACTCCGGCGCCTACACCGGCGAGATCTCCGGGCCGATGCTGGCCAAGCTCAAGTGCACGTTCGTGGCGATCGGCCACTCCGAGCGCCGCCAGTACCACGACGAGACCGACGAGATCGTCAACGCCAAGGTCAAGGCCGCCTACAAGCACGGTCTGACCCCGATCCTGTGCGTCGGCGAGGAGCTGGAGGTCCGCGAGGCGGGCAACCACGTCTCCCACACGCTCGCCCAGGTCGAGGGCGGTCTGAAGGACGTCCCCGCCGAGCACGCGGAGACCGTCGTGGTCGCCTACGAGCCCGTCTGGGCCATCGGCACCGGCAAGGTCTGCGGCGCCGAGGACGCCCAGGAGGTGTGCGCGGCCATCCGAGCCAAGCTCGCCGAGCTGTACGGTCAGGAGCTGGCCGACAAGGTCCGCATCCAGTACGGCGGCTCGGTCAAGGCCGGCAACGTCGCCGAGATCATGGCCCAGGCCGACATCGACGGCGCTCTCGTCGGCGGTGCCTCGCTGGACGCCGACGAGTTCGTCAAGATCGTGCGCTTCCGCGACCAGTGAGTAGGCCCTGACGGCGTAACGTCGTACTCTTGCGGGGACCGGCCACGCGGCCGGTCCCCGCAGTCCATCAGAATCCGAGGAAGTTGGTCCAGCCGTGGTTATGGGGTTCTCGATCGCCCTGATCGTCTTCAGCCTGCTGATGATGCTGCTGGTGCTGATGCACAAGGGCAAGGGCGGCGGCCTCTCCGACATGTTCGGTGGCGGTATGCAGTCCTCCGTCGGCGGCTCCTCGGTCGCCGAGCGCAACCTCGACCGGATCACCGTCGTGGTCGGTCTGCTGTGGTTCGCGTGCATCGTCGTCCTCGGCATCCTGATGAAGGTCAACAACTGACCCCACAGGCCGGAGCCGGCGGGACAACGCGTCACGGACGCACCAATCCGCACGTAAAGCCCCATGACGGGTACGCGACTTCGAACGCGGCCTATCATGGGGCTTGCGTCTGTGTGCGGGATGTAACTCCCATCACTGGACGCGCGTTGGGCCTTACGTAGACTGTGGCGCTCGCAGCGAAGCGAAACGCCGACTCGCTTCGTCGCACCATCACGCAGGGAGTTACGACCGTGGCAAGTGGCAACGCGATCCGAGGAAGCCGGGTCGGGGCGGGGCCGATGGGCGAAGCCGAGCGCGGCGAGTCCGCACCCCGGCTGCGCATCTCCTTCTGGTGCTCCAACGAACACGAGACCCAGCCGAGCTTCGCCAGCGACGCACAGGTCCCCGACACCTGGGACTGCCCGCGTTGCGGCTTCCCGGCCGGACAGGACCGGGACAACCCCCCGGCCCCACCCCGCACCGAGCCCTACAAGACGCACCTCGCCTATGTGCGGGAGCGCCGCAGCGACGCGGACGGCGAGGCGATCCTCGCCGAGGCGCTCGCCAAACTGCGGGGCGAGATCTAGACGTCGACACCGGCCGGGCACCCTGGGTGCCCGGCCGGAGATGTTCCGGGGGTTCTCCCGCCGGGCCGCCCGGGCGTGTCGGGTCGGCCTTCCCCGTTCTGTCCGGTGCCGTGCTGACACGGGCGCCCGGGACGGACGTATCTGCTGTTGTCCCGGACGACCACGGGACGACGGCTCGTGTCCGGCTGTGATCAATTAGGTTGGGACCGGCAGCGGGGCAAGGTACGCAGGACCAGGTAGGAAAGAAGGCTGAAGTCCGAGATGAACGCAGAAAGCCGTACCAGGCTCGACCAGACGCCCGCATGGACCGCGCTGGCCGAGCACCGGGAGCAGCAGGGTGAGGTCCAGCTGCGCGAGCTGTTCGCGGCGGACCCCGGGCGCGGCGCCGGGTACACGCTGGAGGTCGGCGATCTGCACGTCGACTACTCCAAGCATCTGGTCACCGACGAGACGCTGCGGCTGCTGCGCGAGCTGGCCGCCGCGACCGACGTGTTCGGGCTGCGGGACGCCATGTTCCGCGGCGAGAAGATCAACACCACCGAGGACCGCGCCGTCCTGCACACCGCGTTGCGCGCCCCGCGCGACGCGGTGATCGAGGTGGACGGCGAGAACGTGGTGCCGGCCGTGCACGCCGTGCTCGACCGGATGAGCGGTTTCGCCGAGCGCATCCGGTCCGGGGAGTGGACCGGCCACACCGGGCGGCGCATCAAGAACATCGTCAACATCGGCATCGGCGGCTCCGACCTGGGCCCGGCGATGGCGTACGAGGTGCTGCGCTCCTACACCGACCGCGACCTCACGGTCCGCTTCGTGTCGAACGTGGACGGCGCCGACCTGCACGAGGCGGTGCGCGACCTGGACGCGGCGGAGACCCTGTTCGTCATCGCCTCCAAGACGTTCACCACGATCGAGACGATCACCAACGCGACCTCCGCGCGCGAGTGGCTGCTCGCCGAACTGAAGGCCGGTTCCGACGCCGTCGCCAAGCACTTCGTCGCACTGTCGACGAACGCGGGGAAGGTGTCGGACTTCGGCATCGACACGGACAACATGTTCGAGTTCTGGGACTGGGTCGGCGGACGCTACTCCTACGACTCGGCGATCGGGCTGTCCCTGATGATCGCGATCGGCCCGGACCGCTTCCGCGAGATGCTCGACGGGTTCCACCTCGTCGACGAGCACTTCCGCACGGCACCCGCGGAGTCCAATGTGCCGCTCCTCCTGGGGCTGTTGGGCATCTGGTACGGCAACTTCCACGACGCCCAGTCGCACGCGGTGCTGCCGTACAGCCACTACCTGTCCAAGTTCACGGCCTACCTGCAGCAGTTGGACATGGAGTCCAACGGCAAGTACGTGGGCCGGGACGGCGAGCCGGTGGCGTGGCAGACCGGGCCGGTGGTGTGGGGCACGCCCGGGACGAACGGGCAGCACGCCTACTACCAGCTGATCCACCAGGGCACGAAGCTGATCCCGGCGGACTTCATCGGCTTCGCCGAGCCGGTCGCCGAGCTGAGCGACACGCTGAAGGCCCAGCACGACCTGCTCATGGCCAACTTCTTCGCCCAGACCCAGGCGCTGGCCTTCGGCAAGACGCCGGACGAGGTGCGGGCGGAGGGTGTGCCGGAGGAGCTGGTGCCGCACAAGACGTTCCGCGGCAACCACCCGACGACCACGATCCTGGCGAAGGAGCTGACCCCGTCGGTCCTCGGCCAGCTGATCGCGCTGTACGAGCACAAGGTGTTCGTCCAGGGTGCCGTCTGGAACATCGACTCCTTCGACCAGTGGGGCGTCGAGCTGGGCAAGGTCCTCGCCAAGCGCGTGGAGCCGGCCCTGACGGAGGGTGCGCAGGTGCCGGGCCTGGACGCGTCCACGCAGGCGCTGGTCGCCACCTACCGGGCGCTGCGCGGACGGTAGCCGTACCCGGGGCGGGGAAGCGGGCGGCCGCGCGACGTCCACTTCCCCGCCCCAACCTGTGGGGGCCGCCCCCGTCGGCCTCAGTGCCCCAGTCCGGCACCCCCGTCGACCGGGATCACCGCGCCCCGCACATAGCCGGCGCCGGCCAGGAAGGCCACCGCGTCGGCGACCTCCTCGGGGGTGCCGGTACGCCCGGCGGGCGTGGTGCGCAGCAGCGCCTGACGCTGGTCCTCGGTGAGGGCGCGGCTCATGTCGGTCTCGGTGAGGCCGGGGGCCACGACGTTGCAGGTGATGTCACGGGGGCCGAGTTCCTGGGTGAGGGCGCGGGCGAAGCCGGCCAGTCCCGCCTTCGCCGCCGCGTAGTTGGTCTGACCCGGGGCGCCGCGCAGGGCGGCCGTGGAGGAGACCAGGACGATACGGCCGTGGCCCGCGCGCAGCATGCCGCGCACCGCGCGCCGGGCCACCCGGAAGGCCCCGGTGAGGTTGGTGTCGACGACGGAGGTGAAGTCCTCCTCGGACATCCGCACCAGCAGACGGTCCCGGACCGCGCCCGCGTTCGCGATGAGGACGGTGACCGGGCCGTGGGCGGACTCGGCCTCCTCGAACGCCCGGTCGACCTGGACGCCGTCCGTCACATCGCACCGTACGGCGAGGAGACCGTCGGAGGCCGGGGGTTCCTCGCTCCGGTACGTCACCGCGACGCGGTCACCGGCCGCCGCGAACCGGCGGGCCACGGCGAGTCCGATGCCCCTGTTGCCACCGGTGACCAGGACCGAGCGGGGCGTGGGCTGTGTCATGGGTGTTCCCTCTTCGTGCGTGGGTGCGTGGGTGCGTGGGTGCGTGGGTGCGTGGGTGCGTGTGGGGGAGGGGGCTCGTGTCGGGTGCGGCTCCGGTGGGGGCTTCTCGCGCCGTTCTCCGCGCTCCTGACAAGCGCGGATGTCCGGCTCGCGGGGCTCACCACGTGCCTGTGTTCTCCTCGTGGCCGCACGGTTCTGCGCTCAGCTCGCCGTATCTGCGCAGGGCCCGGTCGACCAGGGCCTCGGCCGCGCCCGTGTAGCGGGCCGGATCGAGCAGCCGCGCGAGCCGGTCGGGGGAGAACCGGGCGGACAGTTCCGGGTCGGCGGTCAGCACCGCGCGCAGCGGTCGGCCGGTGGCGGCCGCCTCGGCCGAGGCGGCCGCCAGGAGCTTCTTCGCGCGGACCTTGCCGAGCACCGGGGCCAGCGCCACGTTCAGGCGTTCGCTGACGATGGCGCCGCCGGTCAGTTCGAGGTTGGCCCGCATGCGGCCGGGATGCACGATCAGCCCCTCCGCCAGCTCGACGGCGGTGTGCGCGGCCCCGCCCGTCAGCCGCAGCGCCTCCCGCAGCGGCTGCCACTCCGCGTGCCAGGCCCCGGCGGGCCGTTCGTCCTCGGCGAGCAGACACTGCGCCAGCACCAGGGCGTGCGCGGGGACCTGCCGGGCGGCCGAGACGATCAGCGTGGCCAGCGCCGGATTGCGTTTCTGCGGCATGGCCGAGGAGGCGCCGCGCCCGGCCCCGGCCGGCTCGGACAGCTCGCCGATCTCCGTACGGGACAGCGTCTGCACGTCGAGCGCGAACTTACCGAGCGCGCCGGTGACGAGCTGGAGCACGGACCCCAGGTCGGCGACCGGGGTGCGGACGGTGTGCCAGGGGAGGGTGGGCTCGGCGAGTCCCAGCGCCTCGGCGAACGGCTTGACCAGCTCCAGCCCGCCCTCACCGGGGCCGCCGTCCGGTCCGCCCTCGGTCGCGTCCGGGCCGCCGCGGTCCACCACCGCGTACTCGCGGTACGCGGCCAGTGTCCCGCCCGCTCCGCCCAGCTGGGCCGGAAGCCGCGAGGCCACCGCCCGCACCCGCACCGACGCGTCGGTGACCAGCTCCAGCCACCCCGCCGCCTTCAGCCCGAAGGTCGTCGGCACCGCGTGCTGGGCGAGGGTGCGCCCGGCGAGGACGGTGCGGCGGTGGGTGTCGGCCAGCGCGGCGAGGGCGGCCGCCACCCGGCACAGGTCCGCCGCGATCAGGTCGAGCACCCGGCGGCCGATCAGCATCGCCGCCGAATCCAGGATGTCCTGGCTGGTGGACCCCCGGTGCACGTACTCCGCGGCGGCCGGATCCTTCGCGGCGACGGCCTCGGTGAGGACGGTCACCAGGGCGACCACCGGGTTGGCGGCCGCCCGGGCCGCGTGCGCCAGGGCCACCAGGTCGAGCCGTTCCGCGCGGGCCGCCGCGACGATCACCGCCACGGCGCCGGCGGGTGTCAGCCCGACCGCGTGCTGCGCGCGGGCCAGCGCCACCTCGGCGTCCAGCATGGCCTGCAGCCACGCCTCGTCGGTCACCTCGGCGGCCACGGGTGTGCCCGCCCACGTGGGGGCGAGCAGGCCCGCGTCGGTGCCCACGGACATCGCGTTCATGCTCATCGACTCCTTGTGCCTGATGCCGGACGCGGGGAGGGACCTACCGTGCCCTCGCGGCTCTCCGGTCCCGTCCCCGGTCCCGTCTCCGGTCCCAGCCCCAGCGCCGCCCGTGCGATCGCGTCCGAGTCCTCCAGCGTCACCGAGCCGACGCCGGGTCTCACGCCGACCGCCGTCACCCAGCGCACCCCCTCCACCGGCACCCCGAAGGCGAACCGGCGCGGATGCGCCCGGCCGGCCGCGTCCACCAGCCGGGGCGGGCCGTCGGTGACCGCCAGCCCGCCGGGCTCGTACCCCGGCTCGCCCGGCAGCCGGTACGGGCCGCACGCGCCGGACGCGAGCAGCCCCCGGAGCAGCGGGTCGGTGCTCCGCCGCAGGTCCACGGCGGGCAGCCGGGCCTCGATCAGGCCGCGCACCCGTACCGGAGCCTCGTCCACCGACTCCGCGTCCACGAGGAAACCGCCCTCGCCGGCGCCCCCCGCCCCGGGCGCCCACGCCCGCACCCGCATGCCCGGGCCGAGCACCCGCACGACGTCCGCCTCGATCAGCGCGATCAGCTGCTCCACGCGGAAGGCGGGCGGGCCGATCGAGGTGAAGGCGTTCAACGGGGTGTACCAGCCGTCGAGTTCGGCACGGTACGAAGCGCCGGACACACCCCCGTGGTCGACGACGAGCCGGATCTCGTTGCGTAGATCCCGCAGGGCGTCCAGCGCCGCCTTCAGCGGTCCGCTCACATTGCCCAGCCGGGCCTCGGCGACGTCCCGGCGCAGATACGCCAGCAGCCACTGCCGGAAGTCGGCGCGGCCGGCGAACCGCCGCCCGCCGTAGGGCCGTTCGATCCGTGTCCAGTCCCAGCGCTCCCCGGACGGGACCGCGTGACGGTCCAGCAGGGCTGCCTCGTCCCGTCCACTCGCGCCCGCGAGGCACGACCGTACGAACTCCCCGGCCGCCTCCGGTCCCCGGGCGGCGCGGATCCACGCCTCGTGGTAGACGGTCCGTACCTCGCGGTCGACGAGCGGCCACAGGTCCTGCCGGAAGCCGAGCGGCCGCCCGTCGGCCACCCGGCGCCGGAGACCCGCGATGACGTCCGGGGTCAGGAAGCGCGGCTCGTGGCGGCCGAGCGCGCCCTTCTCGTTCTCGCCCCGGGCGTGGTACGGGACGCCGCGCCGCGAACCGGCGTACAGCACGGGCTCGTTGCCGCTCGGCAGGTACACGAGGCCGGACTCGCCCTCCTTGAAGGTGCCGCCCCGGCCCTCGGTGAGCAGGGCCAGGCAGTCGAAGAAGTTCAGGCCCAGCCCCCGCAGGGCGACCGGGGTGCCCGGTGCGATGCGACTCAGGTCGGCGTCGGCCGGGTTGGCGGGGGCCACGTAGGCGAGACGGTGGCGTTCGGCGAAGGAGCACAGGGCGCGTTCCTCCGGCGACGGCGTCAGGGCGCCGTGGCCGAGGGCCAGCACCACCGCGTCCAGCCCCGCCAGCCGGTCGCCGTTGGCCAGCGTCACCCGCTGCGGCGGGGCCGGGACCCCGGCGCCGTACCGGCCCGCGGTGTCCTCGCCGCGCCCGGGCCCGGTGTCGTCGGTCAGCGCGACCGCCGTCGTCCGGTGGGTGCGGACCGTCACCCGGCCGGGGGCCGTGCGCGTCAGGTGCCGGAACACCCATTCCAGGTAGTGGCCGTGGAACGCGCGGGTCGGATAGGTGTCGGGGCCCAGCCGCCGGGCCTCCTCCACGGCCCGCGCCGGAAGCGCCCGCCGCAGGTCCTGTCCGGCGGTCCCGTCGCGCACCGCGCACGCCCACGCGTACAGGCTCGGCCCCGGCACCGGCGGTCCGGCGCAGTCCACGCTGTCGTCGGTGAACAGGGTCACCTGGGAGGCGACCGTGTTCATCAGCAACTCGCCCGGCTGATCCGTGCGCCACACCGCCCCCGCACCCGGCGGATACGGGTCGACGAGGTGGACCTCGACCGGCCGTCCGGCCGCGTCCGCGTTGGCGCAGATCCGCTCCAGTACGGACAGGCCACGCGGACCGGCGCCGATCACACAGATCGCGAGCGCGTCCTCGGCTCGGATCATTCCCGGCCCCGCCCGTCACGTCGGCCCTGTCGGCCCGGCTTCCAGCCCAGGACCGTGCGGGCCCCTCCGGTGGCCCCGGCGACGCGTACACGCACCGCTCAGGCCTCCGCGCCGGGTGTGGCGGTGCCGCAGACCCGCATGATCAGACGGCACGCCGGGTCGCCGTCCCGCAGACAGCTCTCGGCCCGGTTCTCCGTGAGCCGCGCGCCCAGGCCCTCGGACCATCCGGCGTGGACGGCCGTGCACGGGCACCGGTAGCCCTCCAGCGAACCGGCCATCCGGACCATGGTGATGGCGAAGTTCCGCTTCAGGGTGAGCACGATCAGGTCGTCGTCCTCGACCTCGGTGGCCGCGTTGCGCAGCTCCGGCGGGAACATCCGGTCGCCGCAGTCGTCGTAGCGGCGGCGCAGCTCCTCCAGGTCCTTGCGGGCGTCGCCGGTGTCCGGGAGCGGTCCGTGCAGCCGGGCGACACGCTGCCCGACGTGCAGGGCGACCTTCTGCATCGCCTCAGCGTTGATCTCGTTCGCGACCTCCTGGCCGTACCGCGCGGCCACGCCCTGGTACCAGTTCGCGTCGTGCTGCCACCACAGCCGGTACGCCTCACCGGCGCGGGCGCGGTGGTTGACGCCGTCGGCGCCGTCGTGCGTGCTCATGCCTGCTGCTCCTCGGCGGTGTTCGCGGCGGCCGGGCGGGCGGCGAACCGGTCGCGCATCACTCGTTTGAGAACCTTTCCGGTGGCGCCCTTGGCCACGTCCTCCGGGCGCATGCGCAGCGCCCGGGTGACCGGCGGGAAACCGGCGGCCGCCAGCACGGCGTTGACCCGCCCGGTCCACACCTCGTCGCCGTCCTCGCCCTCCTCCTCGGTCAGCTGGAGCAGCGCGTACGCCTCGGCCTCGCCGTCGCCGTCCCAGTCCGCGCGGACCCCGTCGGGGGCGACCCCGACCACCGTGCAGTCGGCGAGCCCGGGAAGTTCGGCGAGCAGCAGTTCCTCGGTGCGGGTGCTGAAGACGATCCCGGCGCGGGTGCGGACGGCGTCCGGGACCCGGTCGAGGTGGTAGAAGTTGCCCTCCTCGTCCCGGTGCGCGAGGTCGCCGGTGAGCCAGTAGCCGCCCAGCCGCATCCGATTCCAGGTCAGGGAGTCGTTCCAGTAACCGGGCGTCAGCGTGGGCGACTTGAGACCGAGGCGGCCGACCTGTCCGGCCGGCAGCGGGGTGCCGTCCTCCGCCAGCACCGCGGCCTCGGCGAAGCTGATCGGCTTGCCGACGCGGCGCGCGTAGGCCGAGGTGTCCTTGGTGTGCCGGTTGTGGAAGACGGAGTAGCCGGCCTCCGACGAACCGAGACCGTCCACGAAGACCGAACCGTCGACCCGGACCCGGCTCAGATCGCGCCGGATCTCGGTATGGCTCCCGTGCCGGACGAGCGCCCGGATGTGCGCCTCGTGCGCCGCGTCCCCGGTGTTGAACCACACCTGCACGCTCGACAGGTCCCGCGCGGCGAGATCCTCCGCCGCCATCTCGCCGAAGGTCCCGGCGAAGGCCAGGACCGTCGTCGGCCGGTACTCCTCGACGGCGTCCAGCACGTCCCGCCCGCGCTGGCTGGAGAGCAGCTTGATGTCCGTGCGCAGCAGCAGGCAGTACAGCAGCGTCGCCACCATCGCGTTGTGCGCGCCGGGAAGTCCCACCAGGGTGCGCTCCATGTCGGCGCCGGTGGAGAACCGCAGCCGGTGCACCTGGGCGTACATCAGCGTCCGGTGGGTGTGCGGCACGCCCTTGGGCATGCCGGTGGTGCCGGACGAGTGGGAGATCAGCACCGGGTCGGTCGCATCGTGCCGGTACGGGTACGACGCCGGGAGCGACGCCCGGTGCTGCGGCCGGATGTCGGCGGCGGTCACCCGGAAGCCGAGGCCCGCCCCGTCCGCCGGGCCGTCGGCCGGCACCTCGCGGTGGGCCTCGTCGGTGAACGCGCCCACCGCGCCCTGGCGGCGGACGTACTCCCGGGCGGTCTCGGGGGCCAGGTTGCCGTTGACGAACGACGGGACGGCGCCGAGAGAGGTCAGTGCCAGGAAGTTCACCGCGAACTCGGCGGCACAGAAGGAGTGGACGGCCACCGGGTCACGGGGGCGCACGCCCCGGGACGCGTACCAGCCCGCGTACGTCTCCACCGCCTCGTACAGCTGCCCGAGCGTCAGCACCTCGGGGTGACTGCCGTCCGGTGCCCGCCAGGTGCCGTCGGTCCGCAGCACCGGTTCGTCGAGCGGGCGTTCGTACGCGCGCAGTCGCCCGAGGATGTTGCCCGCGCCGAGTTCGGTGTCGGAGCAGATCCGCGCCCGCTCCTGCCTACTGATGAGCATGGGTCTCCGTCTCGTTTCTTTCCGTCTCGTCCCGGTCCGGGAGCGGTTCGGCGTCGAGGAGGAACGCGGGCGCCCGGCGTTCGGTGGCCAGGACGTGGGTTCCGCCGTCCCGCAGCAGCCGTCGGTGGGCGGCGGCCAGGTCGAACAGGCCACGGACGCTGCCTGGGTGCGTGGGCGTCCCCGGCCGCTCGCCGCCGTGGGCCCGCGTCGCGCGGACGGTCACGGGCGCGTCCGCGCCGGGGCGACCGAGGAGGACGGCCGCCGCCAGGGCGGCCGCCTCCGGGAGGTCCCCGGCCGGGCGGCCGGTGCCGGCGGCCAGCTCCCGGCGCACGGCGGCCGTACGCGCACCCCCGCCCAGTTCCACGGCGGCCACCAGGACCCGGTCCAGCTCCGGGTCCTCCAGGAGGAGGTCCGCCATGGCCAGCAGTTCGGTCACCGGGTCGTCGAGAGTGGAGAGGCTGAACATCTGGCCGGTGATCCCGAACTCCCGGCTGAGGTGCCCCAGCACGGAGTTGGGGGTGGCCTGCATGAACAGCAGCGGGTTGTGGACCCGCCCGGACACCACCCGCCGGCTCGCCAGATCGGCCGTGGTGGTGTCCCCCTGGAGGCTCGCCAGCACGACGGCGGTGCGGGAGCTGTCCCCCGGCCGCTCGGTCAGACACCGTGCGGTGACCTCGTACGCCAGGGGGCTGAACGCCGACTCCACGAACCCCGGCAGCCGCGGCAGCGGGATGTCACCGGGGCGCCCGGTGCCGTGGGTGGCGGTGGCGGTGGTGAGGAGGCCGAGGGGGGAGCGCAAGGGCCCCTTCCCGGCCGGCGCGGGCTCCTCCGTGTCGGTCGGCGCGGCTTCGCCGTGGTCCGTCGTCGTCACGGTCGCTCCAGGACGAGTGCGGTGTTGGCGCCGCCGAAGGCGGCGTTGATGGTGAGGGCCCGGCGCAGGTCGGCCCGGCGGGGCCGGTTCGGCACGTAGTCGAGGTCGCACTCCGGGTCCGGCCGCGTGAGGTTCGCGGTCGGCGGCAGGACGCCGTCCATGAGGGCCAGCACCGTGATCACGAACTCCACGACACCGGCCGCCTCCAGGAGATGGCCGGTGGTGCTCTTGGTGGAGCTGACCGGGATCGATGCGGCCCGGTCCCCGAGGGCGGCGCGCAGCCCCCGGGTCTCGGCGCCGTCGTTGTACTTGGTGCCGGTGCCGTGCGCGTTGACATAACCGAGGGCCGCCCCGTCGGGGTCGCCGGCCAGCCGCAGTGCCTGCCGGGCGGCGCGGGCGAGGCCGACGCCCTCCGGATGCGGCTGGGCGATGTGGTGGGCGTCGGTGGCGGCGCCCCAGCCGGTCACGCCCGCCAGCGGCCGGGCCCCGCGCCGCCGCGCGTGCTCGGCGGACTCCAGTACGACCGCCGCGACCCCGTCGCCGAGCAGCAGCCCGGTGCGGTCCGCGCTGAACGGCCGCACCAGGCCGTCGCGGGACAGCGCCCGCCCCGAGTCGAACTTCCCGAACGTCTCCTCCTCCACGAGGTAGCCGCCGGCGCACACTGCCACGTCGGCCCGGCCGGACGAGATCAGCCGGCAGGCGTGGATGATCGCGGCGGCGGAGGCCACACAGGCGTTGGTGAACGTGAGCCGGGGTCCCGTCAGCCCGAGGCTGCGGGCCAGCGATTCGGCGAGGTGCGCCGGGACGGCGTCGGCGAGGTGCGCGACCGTGTCGCTGTCGCTGTCGGTCGGGGCTTCGCCCGCGCCGCCGTTCCGGTCTGCCGCGCCCGCGCCGCCGTCGAGGTCGGCCCGGTCCGCGTCGGCGCTCACGCCGGTGCCCGGCCTCGCGGAGGCTTCCCGCCAGTAGCGCGTGATGCTCGTGCAGTCGCCCGCGACGCCGAGCAGGACCGCCGCCTCGGTGCCCGGGGGCAGGCCCGCCATGTCGAGCGCCTCCCGTCCGCAGCGGGCGAGAGCGGGGCGCAGGGACCGGAACCCGGCCGCGTCAGGGCCGTCGGGGGCGGCGCCGGCCATCGGCGTGCGGTACGGGCCGGTGTCGAAGCGGGTGGTGGGCGCGAAGGAGGGAACACCGGCGAAGACACCGCGGCGCAGGGCGTCCGCGCCCGCGCCGAAGGCCGTGCGGACCCCGAACCCGGTCACCGTCACGTCACCGGTCAACGCGGTCACCCCCCTGCGCCGCGTCCGCCGCGGACGCGCTCAGGAACTCCGTGAGCCGCCGCAGCGAGGTCAGGTTCGCGATGTCCTCGTCACCGGGCTCCACGACCAGGCCGTACCGCTCCTCCACCACATGCAGCAGCCACACCAACCCCATGGAGTCCAGGACCAGTTCGGAGTCGTCGCCGAGGTCGTCCGGGACGCCGGGGAAGATCTTGCGGTCGGACAGCAGCTCCCGGACGGTGTCGAGCGTGATGACCGAGGGCACGGACGCCTCCGGGGCGGACGGCGCGGAGACCTCCGCGCTCATGCCTTCGCCCCGCGCCCGACGACCTCGGAGACGAGCCCGCCGAGGGTCAGGGAGGCCAGCGGCTCGATGTCGGTGTCCGGGATCTCCACGCCGAACCGCGACTCCAGCCGCAGCGTCAGCTCGATCAGGCTCAGGGAGTCCAGCTCCAGCCCGCCGACGGTCACCGGGCTCTCGTCCGTGATGCCGTCGCGGCTCAGCAGGATGTTCATCTCGTCGATGACCGTGGTCAGGACGAACTCGCGGATCTCGTTGTCCAGGGTGGACGTGCTCATGATCGCCATCTCCAGGGGGAATGTCGTGAGAAGGTTCATGCGAAAAGTCGTGCGGGGAGTGGTGCGGGGCGCCCTCCCGCCGGGTCGCTACGCGCCGCCCGCCGCCGCCTGGAGCGTGGCCGCCCGGCGGACCAGCTTCCCGTTCGACGTGCGGGGCAGGGTGTCCAGCAGCCGGATCACGCGGGGCAGCTTGTGGTCGGCCAGCCGCTCCCGGCACCAGCGCAGCAGCTCCTCCGCCGACGGGCTCACGGCTCCGGCGGCGACCGCCACGTACGCCTCGGTCACGTCCTCGTGGACCAGCACGGCCTGTTCGACGGCCGGGTGCGCGCGCAGGACGTGCTCGACCTCCGTGAGGTCGACCTTGAGGCCGCCGACGACGACGAGCGAGTCGGCGCGCCCGCCCACGGTGACCGTGCCGTCGGCGCCCACGGTGGCCCGGTCGCGGGTGTGCAGCCAGCCGTCCTCGTACTGGGTGCCGCCGGAGTCGAAGAGGTACGGCGACGCGTCGAGCGCGACGTCCAGTTCGCCCTTGTGCTCCCGGACCAGCACCCCCGGCGCGGGCCGCCCGACCGTGGGCCGGAGCGTGCCGCCGACGTCGATGGTGACGATGCCGGTCTCGGTGGTGCCGTAGGCCTCGCCGACCCGCACGCCGTACCGTTCGGCGAACCGCGCGGCGACCTCGGGCGGCATCAGCTCCCCACCGGAGACGGCGGCCCGCAGTTCGGGCAGCTCGGGTGGATCGAGGGCGGCGGCGAGCAGCTCGTAGTGCATCGGCACCCCGAACAGGTGGGTGACCCGGTGGTCGGCGGAGGCCCGCAGGATCTCGCGGGCGGAGACCCGGGGTGCGAAGACGACGCGGACCCCGGCGGCGAGGGCGTGCAGCAGCCCGCCGATCAGGCCGAAGCTGTGCGCCGTGGAGCTGAGCAGCAGCAGCCGGTCGCCCTCAACCGGCATCCCGGGCACCGCCGCGAACGACTCGATCTCGGCGGCGATCGACCCGGCGGTCCTGCCGATCACCTTCGGCCGCCCGGTGGAGCCCGAGCTGAACTGGACCAGCCGGTGCGCGCCCGCGGCGGGCAGGCCGCCCCTGCGGCACTCGGTGGCGACCTCGTACTCGGGCCGGAAACCGAACGCCGCCCGGACGTTGGACCCGGCCCGGACCATGAACTGCGGCCGGCAGCCGCCGCAGAGCGCGTCCACCTCGGCGGGCTTCAGCCGGAAGTCGAACAGCATCACCTGCGCGCCCAGCCGCCACAGCGCGAGCAGCACCTCGACCTGGGTGAAGCTGGGCGGCGTCCGCAGCCCCACCGTGCTGCCGGGACCGATGCCGTAGCCGGCGAACACGGCGGCCTGCCGGGCCACGCGCTCCCGTAACCCGCCCCGCCCGACGGTCTCCCGCTGGTGCGTCAGATACGGCAGGCCGTCGTCCCGCGCGTCGAACAGCCGCTGGACCAGGACGCGCATTCCGTCCTCGCCGGCCGCGGCCGCCACGAGTTCGCCCATGGGACCTCAGACCTCCTTGCAGAACTCGCCGATGGGCAGGCCGACATGGCGCTTGTCCTGCGCCAGGTAGCCGAGCAGTTCGTCCCCGGTCCGCAGTTCGGTGACATTGAGGACCTTGCCGCCCGGCCCGAGGACCCGGACGTGCCAGTCGTCCTGCACGGTCAGGCTCACCAGCCGCCCGTCCTCCGCGTGCGTGCGGATCTCCAGCAGCGGCCGGGACTCCAGCTTGGCCCTCCCGACCACCACCCGCCGGGTGCGGCCGTCGGCGCCGACCGCGAGCAGGGCGCTGCCGGAGCCGACCTCGCTGAGATAGTTGGTGCGGTTGTCGGGGCCCAGCGTGTACGAGTGCAGGGCACCGGCGTTGACCCGGAACGGCCGGGTCGGCATGTACGGCAGCGGGTGCGTCTCGCTGCAGCAGAGCACGAAACCGGACGAGTACGAGCCGACGAGGATGCCCTCGTCCTCCTCGAAGTGCGAGCAGGTGTCCACACAGACCCGGTCGCCGAGCCCGACGTGCCGGATGCTCTCCACCGTCAGGGTGGACAGCTCCAGCTGCGGGGTCGTCGCCTCCAGCAGCCGGGCCAGCGCGAACACGTCGTCCGCGCTCCGGGGCGTGAACAGGATGCCGTCGGAACCGCGTTCGAGGACGTCGAAGACGATGGCCGCCTCCTCCAGGTCCCCGACGACGGTCACCAGCTTGCCCTCGGCCGACTCGGCCGCCGCGAGCACGATCTCCAGCGGGATCTTCGTCGGGTCGGCGAAATGGATCACCGTGTACGGCAGCGCCATGGCGCCCACGCACGACAGCTGGAGCGTGCGGTCGTCCCGTACGTCGACGAACCCGGCGACGGGCGTACCGGACACCGTTGTGCCGGTGGTGACCCGGTTCTCGGCGGCGAGGGCGTCCAACTCGTCCTGGGTGGTGAACTTCCGCAGCAGCAGGTCGCATCCGGCGCCGGGCGAGGTGCCGCTCGCGGGCCCGGCGCCGGCGCCGGCCTTCGTGTCCTTCTCGCCCCCGCCGCTCCTGTCGCCCCCGTCGCTCCTGTCGTTCTTGACGTGCTTGTCGGCGGGCTTCTTCGCGGGTGCCTCGGTCCGGGACGCGGAGGCCAGCACCCGGGTGACCGTCGGCGGCAGGGTTCCCAGCAGCTCGGCGTCCGCGGAGACCACTCCGGCCATCCGGGCGTGGACGGCCGCGTCCACCACCGCCTGGAGCTGCGGACGGGGGACTTCACGGAGATCGATCCACGCGAACCTCATGCGACACCTGCCACGATCGTCGAGTAACGGGAAGAGGGAGAGGAGGACGTATCAGTCATGCTCATGCCATTGGGGAGCCCGTCGCCGGCGGTGCCGTGCACCACCGCGGCGAGCCGGGAGACCAGGGAGGCGGGGGAGGGGGAGGAGAAGACACGGCGGCCGACGGCGAGCCCCCGGCAGCCCGCCGCCATCACGGCGGTGCCGTACTCGATCAGGTCGGATCCGTCCGGCGGGCCACCGGCCGCGAGGACGGGGATGGGGCTGTGGGCCACCACCTCGGCCATCCGGTCCAGCGGCAGGGCGACGGTCGTCTTCACCATGTCGGCGCCCAGATCGGCGGCGACGTTCACGACGTGCGCGAGGAGGGCGGGGTCGTGCGGGTTCTCGATCCGGGGGCCGCGCGGATAGACCATCGCGATCAGCGGCATGCCCCAGGTGTCGCACGAGCGGGCCACCGCGCCGAGGTCGGCGAGCTGACGCCCCTCGGTGTCCGAGCCGATGTTCACATGGACGCTGACCGCGTCCGCGCCGAGTGTCACCGCCTCCTCGACATCGCCGACCAGCACCTTGGCGTCCACGTCGGCGGAACACGCCGTGCTGGCGCTCAGATGCACCACCAGCGCGCAGTTCCCGAGAAGCTCGGGGGCGAGGGTGCGGGCTCGCCCCTTGTGGACGATGACCCCGTCGGCCCCGCCGGCCACCAGTTCCCGCAGCAGGGCTTCCCACTGTCCCGGAGGGGCGACCGGGCCGTCCGAAACGCTGTGGTCGAGAGGTATGAGCAAATGTCGGTCGTCACCGGCCAGGGAAAGTCTTCTCCAACGTAATGGCTTGCCAGTTTTCAGCATGGGTAATGCGCCTTCCCAGCTCCGAGGCTGCATTTAGGAAAGTCGAACCATGGCAACCCGACGCGGCCTTCATGTCCGAAAAGCGATGGTCGTAGAACTTTCAAGTTCTGCCAGGGCGTCAGCATTTCGTGCGTGATCGCGAGTTGGCAAGGCATGGCCGCGGGCAAATTTTTATGCGAGCGGGCACATGACTATCTGATAGCGACTTGACAGGACCTCGCGGGTTGACGGCGGCGGAGGATGGTGTTCGTGGTGTATCGGGGCGATCTGTCCGCACACATAGGGAGATCACATGGGATCTCATGGGATCTCATGTGACGCTATAAATATGTCGTTGTCGCGTGTCATCGGTGAGCCCGGTCCGCCGTCGAAACAATTCGATGAGGTCTCCGGGCGGTCCTTCGGTGAGACTTCCTTGGGGGAGTAGAATTTCCTGGCCTGGGGTGACAGGCGGTGTCCGGTTCGTGTTTCATGCGTGGCCGTCCCCCTCTGGGCCCGGACCCATTCGTGTCCGGGCGCACCGGAAGTGAGCCCCCATGCCCGAATCCCCTTCCGAGACCGTCGACGAGGCCGCCGACCCGGGGCAGGCCGCGTTACCGTCGTCGGTGTCCTCGCCGTCGCCGTCATCGTCGCCGGCCGAGCCGAGCAAGGCGCCGAAGGTCGCCGCCGCGAGTCTCATCGGCACGACCATCGAGTACTACGACTTCGCCGTCTACGGCACGGCCTCCGCGCTGGTCCTCGGCCCCGCCTTCTTCCCCTCCGGGAACGCGACCGTCTCCACCCTCGCCGCGTTCCTCACCTTCGCCGCGGCCTTCCTCTCCCGCCCCCTCGGCGTCGTGCTGTTCGGCACGATCGGCGACCGGCTGGGCCGCCGCAGGGCCCTCGTCACCTCCCTGCTGCTCATGGGCGTCGCGACGGTCGGCATCGGCCTGCTCCCGACCTACGAGAGCGCCGGACTCCTCGCCCCCGTCCTGCTGGTGACCCTCCGTCTGCTGCAGGGCGTCAGCATGGGCGGTGAGTGGGGTGGCGCGGTCCTGCTGGCCGCCGAGCACGCCCCGCCCGGCCGCCGCGCCCTGTACGCCGCCGTCCCGAACCTCGGCCCCTCGCTCGGCTTCCTGCTCTCCAGCGCCGTCATCCTCCCGACCCTGAACCTCGTGGGCCGCGACGGCTTCGCCGACTGGGCCTGGCGGGTGCCGTTCCTGCTCAGCGCGGTGCTCGTGGTGGTCGGACTGTGGGTGCGGTCGACGGTGTCGGAGTCGCCGGTGTTCGAGGGCCCGTCCCCGGCGGCGGCCTCGCCGGTGGCCCCGGTGCCACCGGTCTCGCGCTTCCCGCTCGGCACGCTCGTCGCGCGGTACCCCGGGCGGCTGCTGCTCGGCACAGGCGCGGCGGTCGGCGGGTCCGCCGTCTACTACCTGACCATCGTCTACAGCCTGTCCTACGGGCCGAAATCGCTCGGCATCCCGCAGAGCACCATGCTCACCGCCGCGAGCATCGGGGCGGCGGCCGGTATCGCGATCACCCTGCCCGTCGCCCGGCTCGCCGACCGGGTCGGGCGCCGTCCGCTGATGCTGGCGGGCGCGGTCGGGAGTGTGGTGTGGGCCGTGCCGATGTACGGGTCGCTCGGTACGGGCAACGCGTTCGTGATCACCGGGGCGTACACCGTGGGCCTCGGGCTGCTCGCCCTGATGTTCTCGCCGGCGGCGGCGTTCCTCGCGGAGCTGTTCCCGGCGAGACTGCGGTACACCGGGGCGTCGGCGGCGTTCATCCTGGCCAACACGCTGGGCGGCGGCTTCGCTCCGCTCGTCGCCACCTGGCTGAACAGCCAGTGGTCGTCGCCGCTGGTGCTCGGGTTCTACTCGGGTGGGCTGTGCCTGGTGAGCCTGCTGTGCCTGTGGGCGCTGCCGGAGACCCGCGAGGACGACTTCACGTCCTGACGGCGCACCGGTGCGCCGTCAGGCGCGGGTCCGGTCGGCTGGTCGCACGGTTCCCCGCACCCCTGGAAAGCCCAGGCCCTACGGGCCTGAGAAGCGCGGGGCGCAGCCGTGCTTCTCGGGGGCGCGGGGAACCGCGCGACCAGCCCCCACCGGACCCGCACCCGGACGACTTCATCCGGACGACCTCACCCGGACGACCTCAGGGGGAGGCCGGCGGATACAGCGACCGCGGCAGCTGCGACGCCGCGGCCGCGTCCAGCAGCCACAGGGTCCGCGACCGCCCGTACGCACCCGCGGCCGGCGCCTGGATCTCCCCCGCCCCGGACAGGGCGATGGCCGCGGCCCGCGCCTTGTCCTCACCCGCGGCGAGGAGCCACACCTCGCGCGCGGCCCGGATCGCTGGCAGCGTCAGCGTGATCCGCGTCGGCGGCGGCTTCGGCGCCCCATGGACCCCCACCACCGTCCGCTCGGTCTCCCGCACGGCCGGCGACTCGGGGAAGAGGGAGGCCACATGGGTGTCCGGCCCGACCCCGAGCATCAGCACGTCGAACGTCGGCACGGACCCGTGGTTCTCGGGCCCCGCCGCACGCGCCAGCTCCTCCGCGTACGTCGCGGCCGCCGCGCCCACGTCGGCACCCCACGGTCCGTCCGACGCGGGCATGGCGTGCACCCGCTTCGGGTCCAGCGGCACCGAGTCCAGCAGTGCCTCGCGGGCCTGGGTGACATTCCGCTCGGCGTCGCCCTCGGGCAGGAACCGCTCGTCGCCCCACCACAGGTCCAGCCGCGTCCAGTCGATCGCGTCCCGGGCGGGGGCCGCCGCCAGCGCGGCGAGCAGCCCGTTGCCGTTGCGGCCGCCCGTGAGGACCACCGAGGCGTAGCCGCGCGAGGCCTGCGCGTCCACGACCTTGGTGATCAGCCGGGCCGCGGCGGCCTGGGCCATCAGCTCCTTGTCGCGGTGCACGACCAGCTGCGGGGTACTCATGGCGCGGCCTTCTTCACGGGAGGCATCTGCGCGGGCGTGGGCCGCTCGGAGTCCTCGTCACCGGCGGCTCCCGCGGAGCCGCCCGAAGCCGGGGAGGCGACCGGACCCGACGGAGCGGCCGGCGGCAGCGCGGGCGCGGACGCGGACGCGCGGGCCGCGGCGGCGGCCGACGCGACGGCCGAACCCAGCCCGGGGCCGGAGCCGGAGACCGAGCCGGGTCCCGAACCCGGGACCGAAGAGGCCCCCGACGTGCCGCCCGCGGCTGCCGGCGCGGCCGCCGTGGTCGTCACCGGGGCCGTGGCGGCCGCCGGCGCACTGCCCGACGTGCTCCCGAAGGCCCCGCCCAGCCGGTCCACACCGAACCGCAGCGCCGACGCGTACGTGTCGTCGGGGTCGAGCCTGCGCAGCTCCTCCGCCAGCAGCTCGGACGTCTCCCGGCGCTTCAGCGCCACCGCGCGGTCCGGCTGGTCCTCCAGGGTGAGGAGGGCGAGGCCGCCATTGGGCCGGTACAGCCGGATGGGACCCGTGCTGGTCAGCATCCGCACCTCGTTGAGGCCGGGCCCGGCCGACACCCCACGCCGTACGTGGACGTGGAGCCGGTCCGCCAGCCACATCGCCAGCAGCTCCACGCTCGGGTTGTACTGCTCGCCCTGCACCTCCGCGGAGATGACCTCGCAGTCCACCTGGTCGAGCGCGGCGGCCAGCATGGAGCGCCAGGGGGTGATGCGGGTCCAGGCCAGATCCGTGTCACCGGGCTCGTAGTTGTCGGCGCGGGTCCGCAGCTCCTCGATGGGCTTCTCGGCGGCGTAGCTGTCGGTCACCCGGCGCTGGCCGAGCGCGCCCAGCGGGTCGCGGGCCGGGTCGAGCGGCGCGTTGACCGGCCACCAGACGACCACGGGCGCGTCCGGCAGCAGCAGCGGAAGCACCACCGACTGGGCGTGGTCGGCGACCTCGCCGTACAGCCGCAGCACGACCGTGTCACCGGTGCCGGCGTCCGCGCCCACCCGTACCTCGGCGTCGAGGCGGGACTTCGTGCGGTCGCGGGGGGAGCGGGAGACGCGCTTGATGACCACGATCGTGCGCGAAGGGTGCTCGCGGGAGGCGTCGTTGGCGGACTTGAGCGCGTCGTACGCGTTCTCCTCGTCCGTCACGATGACCAGCGTGAGCACCATGCCGACCGCCGGGGTGCCTATCTCCCGGCGGGCCTTGACCAGCGCCTTGTTGATCTTGCTGGCCGTGGTGTCCGTGAGGTCCGTCTTCATGGCCGGCGCCAGCTCCGTCCGTCTCGCTCCAGCATCTCGTCCGCCTCGACGGGACCCCAGGTGCCCGCCTGGTACTGCGCGGGCCTGCCGCTCTTGTCCCAGTACTCCTCGATCGGGTCGAGGATCTTCCAGGACAGCTCGACCTCCTCGGTGCGCGGGAACAGGTTCGAGTCGCCGAGCAGGACGTCGAGGATCAGGCGCTCGTACGCCTCGGGCGACGACTCGGTGAAGGACTCGCCGTACGCGAAGTCCATCGACACGTCCCGGATCTCCATGGACGTGCCGGGCACCTTGGAGCCGAAGCGGACCGTGACACCCTCGTCGGGCTGGACGCGGATGACGATCGCGTTCTGGCCCAGCTCCTCCGTGGCGGTCGAGTCGAACGGGGAGTGCGGGGCGCGCTGGAAGACGACCGCGATCTCCGTGACCCGGCGGCCGAGGCGCTTGCCCGTCCGCAGGTAGAACGGGACGCCCGCCCAGCGGCGGTTGTCGACCTCGACCTTGATCGCCGCGTAGGTGTCGGTCTTCGACCTGCGGTCGATGCCGTCTTCCTCGAGGTAGCCGATGACCTTCTCGCCGCCCTGCCAGCCCGCCGCGTACTGCGCGAACACGGTGTCCCGGCCCAGGTCCTTCGGCAGCCGCACCGCGCCGAGCACCTTGGTCTTCTCGGCGGCGAGCGCGTCCGCGTCGAAGGAGGCGGGCTCCTCCATCGCGGTCAGCGCCATCAGCTGCAGGAGGTGGTTCTGGATGACGTCACGGGCGGCGCCGATGCCGTCGTAGTAGCCCGCCCGGCCGCCGATGCCGATGTCCTCGGCCATCGTGATCTGCACGTGGTCCACGAAGGACCGGTTCCAGATCGGCTCGAACATCGTGTTGGCGAAACGGAGCGCCAGGATGTTCTGGACGGTCTCCTTGCCCAGGTAGTGGTCGATGCGGAAGACCTGGTCCGGGGCGAAGACCTCGTGCACGACCTTGTTGAGGTCCTCCGCCGAGGCCAGGTTGTGCCCGAACGGCTTCTCGATGACCGCGCGCCGCCAGGAGCCGCTGCTCTGGTCGGCCAGGCCGTGCTTCTTCAGCTGCTGGATCACGACCGGGAAGGCGGACGGCGGTACGGACAGGTAGAAGGCGAAGTTGCCGCCCGTGCCCTGCGCCTTGTCCAGCTCCTCGATGGTGTCGCGCAGCCGCTCGAAGGACTCGTCGTCGTCGAAGGTGCCCTGGACGAAGCGCATGCCCTGGATGAGCTGCTGCCAGACCTCCTCGCGGAAGGGCGTGCGGGCGTGCTCCTTGACCGCGTCGTGCACCTCCTGCGCGAAGTCCTCGTTGGCCCACTCCCGACGTGCGAAGCCGACGAGCGAGAAGCCCGGCGGCAGCAGTCCGCGATTGGCGAGGTCGTACACGGCAGGCATCAGCTTTTTACGTGACAAATCGCCTGTGACGCCGAAGATGACCAGGCCCGACGGCCCCGCGATACGCGGGAGCCGTCGGTCCGCGGCGTCACGCAGCGGATTGCTGCTCGACAAGGTGTTCAGCCCTCCGAGGGTGCGAGGCGCTGAAGCTCCGCCTCGGTCGACTTGAGCAGGTCGTTCCAGGACGCCTCGAACTTCTCGACGCCCTCGTCCTCCAGCAGCTGCACGACCTCGTCGTACGAGATCCCGAGCTTCTCGACCGCGTCCAGCTCGGCACGCGACTGCTCGTACGTCCCGGCGATCGCGTTGCCGCGGATCTCACCGCTCGCCGCGGTGGCCTCCAGCGTGGCCTCCGGCATGGTGTTCACCGTGTTCGGCGCGACCAGCTCGTCGACGTACAGCGTGCTCTTGTACGCCGGGTCCTTGACGCCGGTCGAGGCCCACAGCGGACGCTGCTTGTTGGCGCCCGCGCTCTCCAGGGCCGCCCAGCGACCGTCGGAGAAGACCTCCTCGTACGCCTGGTACGCGAGACGGGCGTTGGCGACACCGGCCTTGCCGCGTGCGGCCTTGGCCTCGTCGGTGCCGAGCGCGTCGATGCGCTTGTCGATCTCGGTGTCCACGCGGGACACGAAGAACGAGGCCACCGAGTGGATCTTCGACAGGTCGAGACCCCGCTCCTTGGCCTTCTCCAGACCTGCCAGGTAGGCGTCCATGACCTGGCGGTAGCGCTCCAGCGAGAAGATCAGCGTCACGTTGACGCTGATGCCGAGGCCGATGACCTCGGTGATGGCCGGCAGGCCGCCCATCGTGGCCGGGATCTTGATCAGCGTGTTGGGCCGGTCCACCAGCCAGGCCAGCTGCTTGGCCTCGGCGACCGTGGCCTTGGTGTCGTGCGCCAGGCGCGGGTCGACCTCGATGGAGACCCGGCCGTCCTGGCCGCCGGTCGCGTCGAAGACCGGGCGCAGGATGTCGGCGGCGTCACGGACGTCCGCCGTCGTGATCATGCGGATGGCCTCTTCGACGGTGACCTTGCGGGCGGCGAGGTCGGAGACCTGCTGCTCGTAGCCGTCACCGCTGCTGATGGCCTTCTGGAAGATCGACGGGTTGGTGGTGACGCCCACGACGTGCTGCTGGTCGAGCAGCTCGGCGAGGTTGCCGGACGTGATGCGCTTGCGCGACAGGTCGTCCAGCCAGATCGCGACGCCCTCCTCGGAGAGGCGCTTGAGTGCGTCTGTCATGGAATTACATCTCCTACGTGTGGATGGAAGCGTCTGTGAGCGTCAGCGCCGAGCCGTGGCGAGGGATTCCTGCGCGACCGCGGCCACGTTCTCGGCGGTGAAGCCGAACTCGCGGAAGAGGACCTTGCCGTCGGCCGAAGCGCCGAAGTGCTCCAGCGAGACGATGCGGCCGGCGTCCCCGACGTACTTGTGCCAGGTGAGCCCGATCCCGGCCTCGACCGCGACACGCGCCTTGACGGACGGCGGCAGAACGCTGTCCCGGTACCCCTGGTCCTGCTCCTCGAACCACTCCACGGACGGCATGGACACCACCCGCGTGGGCACCCCGTCGGCCTCCAGCCGCTCACGGGCCTCGACGGCCACGTGCACCTCGGAACCGGTGGCGATGAGAACGACCTCCGGCGTACCGCCCGACGCCTCGAAGAGGACGTAACCGCCCTTGGCGGCATTCTCGTCGGCCTCGTACGTGGGCACACCCTGACGGGTCAGCGCCAGACCGTGCGGGGCGCCCTTGCCGAACTCCTTGGTGTACCGCTTGAGGATCTCGCGCCAGGCGATCGCGGTCTCGTTGGCGTCGGCCGGGCGGACCACGTTCAGGCCCGGGATCGCCCGCAGCGCGGCCAGGTGCTCGACCGGCTGGTGCGTCGGGCCGTCCTCGCCCAGACCGATGGAGTCGTGCGTCCACACGTACGTCACCGGCAGGTGCATCAGCGCCGACAGGCGCACGGCGTTGCGCATGTAGTCGGAGAACACGAGGAACGTGCCGCCGAAGATACGGGTGTTGCCGTGCAGCGCGATGCCGTTCATCTCCGCGGCCATGGCGTGCTCACGGATGCCGAAGTGGATCGTGCGGCCGTAGGGGTTCGCCTCCGGCAGCGGGTTGTCCGCCGGGAGGAACGACGACGTCTTGTCGATCGTCGTGTTGTTCGAACCGGCGAGGTCGGCGGAGCCGCCCCACAGCTCGGGGATCACCGCGCCGAGCGCCTGGAGCACCTTGCCGGACGCGGCACGCGTCGCGACACCCTTGCCCGTCTCGAACTCGGGCAGGTGCGACTCCCAGCCCTCGGGCAGCTCGCCCGCGCTGATCCGGTCGAACTCGGCGGCGCGCCCGGCGTTGCCGTCACGCCACTCCTGCAGCTGCTTCTCCCAGACGGCACGGGCCTCACGGCCGCGCTCGCCCAGGGCGCGCGTGTGCGCGATGACCTCGTCCGCGACCTCGAAGTTCTTCTCGGGGTCGAAGCCGAGGACCCGCTTGGTGGCGGCGACCTCGTCCGCGCCGAGCGCCGAGCCGTGCGCGGCCTCGGTGTTCTGCGCGTTCGGGGCCGGCCAGGCGATGATCGAGCGCATCGCGATGAACGACGGACGGTCGGTGACGGCCTTCGCGGCCTCGATCGCCGCGAACAGCGCCGCGGGGTCGAGGTCGCCGTTCTCCTGGGGCTCCACGCGCTGCACGTGCCAGCCGTAGGCCTCGTACCGCTTGACGGTGTCCTCGGACACGGCGGTCTCGGTGTCGCCCTCGATCGAGATGTGGTTGTCGTCCCACAGCAGGACCAGGTTGCCGAGCTTCTGGTGACCGGCCAGCGAGGACGCCTCGGCGGAGATGCCCTCCTGGAGGCAGCCGTCACCGGCGATCACGAAGATGTGGTGATCGAACGGGGACTCGCCGACAGCGGCCTCCGGGTCGAACAGGCCGCGCTCGTAGCGGGCGGCCATCGCCATGCCCACCGCGTTGGCCACACCCTGGCCGAGCGGGCCGGTCGTCGTCTCGACGGCCTTGGTGTGCCCGTACTCGGGGTGACCCGGGGTCTTCGAACCCCAGGTGCGGAAGGACTCCAGGTCCTGGAGCTCCAGGCCGAAGCCGCCCAGGTACAGCTGGATGTAGAGGGTCAGGGAGGAGTGGCCGGCGGACAGGACGAACCGGTCACGGCCCACCCAGTCGGGGTCGGCGGGGTCGTGGCGCATCACCTTCTGGAAGAGGGTGTACGCGGCGGGCGCGAGGCTCATCGCCGTACCCGGATGGCCGTTGCCGACCTTCTGGACGGCGTCGGCGGCCAGGATCCGGGCGGTGTCGACGGCCCGCTGGTCCAATTCGTTCCACGCGAGGTCTGTAGTGGTCGGCTTGGTGCTCACCCTGGGTCAGGGCTCCTCTCCACATGTCTCGTGCCGGTGTTCTTCACGGCACCGGCCGTTGTCGAGCCTACCCCCGTAGGAACGCGCATTTTTTCGAGTCATTCCAGACTGCCGGGACTGTGTCCCGTCCGCCTCCCGACCAGTGGTTCGCATGCTGAGACCAGGGGGTTCCGCTGTTCGACATGTGAATACGCAGCCGCTCATCCGACTGCTCAACGCACGTGTGTCCGGCTCGCCCCGGAGCACCCGCCAACACGACCCACCCCCCTTGAAAGGCTGGCTCTGGGCAACGTCTACAGTGGCGTGGTACGCGCGAGCCGTTACGGGGAGTTCACGACCGGAGGCTTGCTGAGGAGTCTCTGTCAGGGGTGTGCGTGACGGCCGTCGAATCCCGTCCACCGGGCGTGCTGGGCGCGAGCAGCACGAGCAGCAGCCGGGGTCAGCGGCCGATCGGGGCCCGAGTCATGGCGTTCGTGGCGCTCACCAAGCCGCGGATCATCGAGCTGCTGCTGATCACCACCGTTCCGGTGATGTTCCTCGCGGAGCAGGGCGTCCCGGACCTCTGGCTGGTGCTCGCCACCTGCGTCGGCGGCTACCTCTCGGCCGGCGGTGCCAACGCGCTCAACATGTACATCGACCGCGACATCGACGCGCTCATGGAGCGCACGTCCCAGCGGCCGCTGGTCACCGGCATGGTCACCCCGCGTGAGGGCCTGGTCTTCGGCCTCACCCTCGCGGCCGTCTCCACCGCCTGGTTCGGCCTCCTCGTCAACTGGCTGTCCGCCTGGCTGTCGCTCGGGGCGCTCCTCTTCTACGTCGTCGTCTACACGATGATCCTCAAACGGCGTACGTCGCAGAACATCGTCTGGGGCGGCATCGCCGGCTGCATGCCGGTCCTCATCGGCTGGTCCGCCGTCACGAACTCGATGTCGTGGGCCGCCGTCATCCTCTTCCTGGTCATCTTCTTCTGGACCCCGCCGCACTACTGGCCCCTGTCCATGAAGGTGAAGGACGACTACGCCCGCGTCGGCGTCCCGATGCTCCCCGTGGTCGCGTCCAACAAGGTCGTCGCGCGGCAGATCGTCCTCTACAGCTGGGTGATGGTCGCCGTCTCCCTGCTGCTGACCCCCCTCGGCTACACGGGCTGGTTCTACACCGCGGTCGCCCTGGTGACGGGCGGCTGGTGGCTCTGGGAGGCGCACGCCCTCCAGAACCGCGCGAAGAACGGCACCACCGGCGCCAAGCTCAAGGAGATGCGCCTCTTCCACTGGTCGATCACCTACGTGTCGCTGCTGTTCGTGGCGGTGGCGGTGGACCCCTTCCTGCGCTGAGGCCGCGCCCCACAAGGGGCGCGGGGCCGTGGCGATGTGCGGCTCCGCCGTGTGGGCGCGGCTACCACGACGCACGCGCCCGCGCACCGCGCCACGCGGCGGCGAGTGGCCAAGCCCACTGACCCCGCCCGTCGCCCGAGCGAATACCCATCGGTAGCATCCTGACCATGTCAGACACCAAGCAGGCAGACGAGGCCGGGGCAACCAAGGCCGCCGCCAAGGCCGAGCGCCGAGCGGCCCGGCTGGCCAAGCAGATCGGCGCCTTCGCCAAGGCCCACGGGGGAGCCGAGGCCCAGGTCGCCTACATCGGCCAACTCGGCGCACGCATCGTCCTCGTCGGTGAGGACGGCGGCTGGGGCGATCTCGTCGCCCCCACCCACGCCGTCGCCGAGCTGGCCGTCCAGAAGGCCGGCGTCACCGTGCACGAGGACTTCGACGGCGAGTTCGCCGCCAAGGTGCGGACCGGCCCGTACGAATGGTCACGGATGGCCGGAATCCAGGTCGGCGGACCCGCCAACAGCAACACCTGAGCCCGGCTCACCCGTTAGGACCTGTGCGAGTGCACAGGTCCAGCCCCGGGGAGCCCGATGATCGAGACGCCGTCCCTCGTGGACCAGTACTGCCACGGCGTACTGCGCACGGAGTTGGGCCTCGGCACCTTCGAGGCCCACCTCGCGCGCAGCGAGGGCCCGCCCGCGCCCGGCACCACCTTCTTCGACACCCAGACGGGCTTCGCCGTACGCCGCTGGTGCCCGCCCCTGCTCGGTCTGGAACCCCACTGCCCGCCGGCCCGCTATCTGGCCCGGCGCCGCGAACTGGGCGTACTGGAGGCCGGCCGCAGACTCCTGCGGGGCAGCGGCATCACGACCTACCTCGTCGACACGGGGCTGCCCGGCGACCTCACCGGCCCGGGCGAGATGGCCTCCACCGCGGACGCCGACGCCCATGAGATCGTCCGCCTCGAACTCCTCGCCGAACAGGTCGCCGACACCTCCGGCACCGTCGAGGCGTTCCTGGCCAATCTCGCCGAGTCGGTGCACGCGGCCGCCGCGAACGCCGTCGCCTTCACCTCGGTGTCGGGTGTACGGCACGGCCTGGCGTTCGCGCCCGAGCCGCCCGGGCCGGGGGAGGTGCGCGGCGCGGTGGGGCGCTGGCTCGCGCACCGGCCGGTCGGCGGGGCGCTCACCGACCCGGTCCTCCTGCGCCATCTGCTGTGGATCGCCGTCGCCTCGGGCCGCCCCCTCCAGCTCCACGCGGGCCTCGGCGAACCGGGCCTGCGCATCGACGCCACCGACCCCGTCCTGCTGACCGACTTCGCCCGCGCCACGGCCGGCCTCGGCACCGACCTGGTCCTGCTGCACGGCTACCCCTACCACCGCCACGCGGCCCATCTCGCCGGGGTCTTCCCGCACGTCCACGTCGACCTGGGCGCCGAACTCGTGCGCACCGGCGCACGCGCCACCGCCGTGCTCGCCGAGGTCCTGGAACTCGCCCCCTTCGGCAAGGTCCTCTTCTCCAGCGGCGCGCACGGCCTGCCCGAGCTGCACGTGGTCGGGGCCCGGCTGTTCCGCGAGGCGCTGGCCCGGGTGCTGGGGGCCTGGGTGGCGGAGGGCGCCTGGTCGCCGGCGGACGCGCAGCGCGTGGCGGGACTGGTCGCGGCGGGGAACGCGCGGCGGGTGTACGGGCTGGGGTGAGCCGATGAGACTGACCGTATGACCCCCAGCGACGCGAGGGGCGGCCTCCCCGCCCCCGCCACCGACACCGCGGCCCTCGTCGGACGGTTCCTCGACGGGCTGCGGGACCTCACCCCGCTCGCCCTCTGGGCCCACGGCTCCCTCGGCGGCGGCGACTACCAGGAGGGCCGCAGCGACCTGGACCTGATCGCCGTCCTGGACGGCCCGGTCACCGCCCGGACCGCATGGCGGGTGGGGCGCCTGCACGCCGGCCTGCGCCACACGCCACTGGCGGCGAACCTGCACTGCTCGTATCCGACGCCCGGCACGGCGGCGGCCGACGCCGGCCGCCCGCACCTGACCTGGGCGCACGGGCGGCTGTTCCGGCGCACGATCACCCCGGTCACCCGGCGTGAGCTGCTCACGTTCGGGCTCGTCCTGCACGGCGAACCGCCCGGGGCGCTGCTGCCGCCGGTCTCCGACACCGAGCTCGACGCCTTCGTCCTGCGCGACCAGCGGGATTTCTGGCGCCCGGCGGTGGACCGGGCCCACCTGTGGGACCAGGACGTCTGGGTCGACCTCGGACTGCTCACCCTGGCCCGCGCCACCGTCACCCTGCGCGAGGGCCGGCTCATCACCAAGCGCGAGGCCCTGGACCTGCTGCCCGCCCTGGGCGCCCCCGCCGAGGTGGTCGAGGACATCGCCCGGCGCCGGTACGGGCGCCGGGCCGGGCGGGTGCCTCACCGGGGCGAGCTGACCCGGCTGTTCCTCGGCCCGGCGATCGACGACCTCGTACGGACGTACGGCTGACGCGGGCCCGTCCCCCCGTCCGGGCCTTCGCCGTCCGTGCCTCAGCCCTGCGCGGCGACCGGTGTCTCGGTGACGGCCGGACCCGGCACGTCCGCCCCCTCCACCTCGTCCGCCGGCCGTTCACGAAGCGACAGCAGGACGCGGAGCGTGGCGATCCACACCAGGCAGGAACCCAGCATGTGCGCGCCGACCAGGATCTCGGGAAGGTCGGTGAAGTACTGGACGTAGCCGACGACGCCCTGGGCCAGCAGGACCAGGAACAGGTCACGGGTGCGGTTCAGCGGCTCGCGCGGGGCGTCCACCGCCTTCAGGACGAACCACAGGGCGAAGGTGAGCGTCACCACGATCCAGGCCAGCACCGCGTGCAGCTTGGTGACGTTCTCCCAGTTCAGCGGAATGCGATGGACCTCGCTGGAGTCGCCGGCGTGCGGGCCGGCGCCCGTGACGACCGTGCCCACCGCGATCAGCAGCAGGGTGACGCCCACCAGGATCGCCACCAGCTGCCGCACCGCCTGGCCGACCAGCGGACGCGGGGCGGTGTCGCCCTCGCCGGTGCGGTGCCACATCACGGCGGCGACGGCGATGAGGGCGGTGGAGAGCAGGAAGTGCGCGGCCACGGTGTACGGGTTGAGGCCGACCAGGACGACGATGCCGCCCAGCACGGCGTTGCTCATGACGACCCAGAACTGCGCCCAGCCCAGCCGGGTCAGACCGCGACGGTACGGCTTCTGCGAGCGCGCGGCGACGATCGCCCAGCCGACCGCCGCGCACAGCACGTACGTCAGCAAGCGGTTGCCGAACTCGATGTAGCCGTGGACGCCCATCTCACGGGTCGCGGTGATCGAGTCCTCGGTGCACTTGGGCCAGGTCGGGCAGCCGAGGCCCGACCCGGTGAGCCGTACGGCACCGCCGGTCACCACGATCACCACCGCCATGACGAGGGCGGCGAGGGCCGCCCGCCGGACCGTTCCGGGGTCCGGGGTCCAGCGGTCGGCGATGAAGGCGAGCGGGTTGCGCGCAGCGGAGACGAGGTCGTCGCGGGTCGGTTTCGGCACGCGCACCATGGTAGGCCCGCCGCTTGTGCACGCGTTCACGAGGGTACGGCCGGTCCGGTGACCTGCGCTTATTCCCAGCGGAAGTACCGGGCCGCCGCACCCAGCCCGAGCACCGCCCACACGGCGAGGATCCCGAGGTCGCCCCAGGGAACGCCGGCGCCGTGCTGGAGGACGTCCCGCAGCCCGTCCGACAGGGCCGCGATCGGGAGCAGCCCGAGCACGCTCTGCGCCGCGTCCGGGAACTTCTCCAGCGGGACCACGACGCCACCGCCCACCAGCAGCAGCAGGAAGACCAGGTTCGCCGCCGCCAGTGTCGCCTCCGCCTTCAACGTGCCCGCCATCAGCAGCCCGAGGCCGGAGAAGGCGGCCGTACCGAGGACCAGCAGGAGCAGTACGGCGAAGGGGTTGCCGTGCGGGTCCCAGCCCATCGCGAAGGCGATCACCGTGAGCAGGACCACCTGGAGGATCTCCGTGACCAGCACGGACAGGGTCTTCGCGGTCATCAGGCCCCAGCGCGGGAGCGGCGAGACCGCCAGCCGCTTCAGCACGCCGTAGCGGCGCTCGAAGCCGGTGGCGATGGCCTGTCCGGTGAACGCCGTCGACATCACGGCGAGCGCCAGGACGCCCGGCGCCAGGAAGTCGACCGCCTCGCCCTCGCCCGTGTCGACGATGTCCACCGAGCCGAACAGCACCAGCAGCAGGGTCGGGATGACCACGGTGAGCAGCAGCTGTTCGCCGTTGCGCAGCAGCATCCGTGTCTCCAGGGCCGCCTGCGCCGCGATCATGCGGGGCAGGGGGGCGGCGCCCGGCTTCGGCGCGTAGGTGCCGGCGCCCCTGTCGGTCGTCGCGCTCATGAACGCAGCTCCTTGCCGGTCAGCTCCAGGAAGACGTCCTCCAGGGTGTGCCGCTCCACCGAGATGCGGTCCGGCATCACCCCGTGCTGGGCGCACCAGGAGGTGACGGTCGCGAGGAGTTGCGGGTTGATCTTGCCGGTCACCCGGTAGACACCGGGCGTCAGCTCGACGGCGGCGGAGTCCGCCGGGAGGGCCTTGAGCAGGGAGCCGACGTCGAGGGCGGGGCGGCCGGTGAAGCGCAGGGTGTTCTCGGCACCGCCCCGGCACAGCTCCTCGGGCGAGCCCTGGGCGACGACCCGGCCGCCGTCGATGATCGCGACGTCGTCCGCGAGCTGCTCGGCCTCGTCCATGTGGTGCGTGGTGAGGATGACCGCGACGCCGTCCGCGCGCAGGTCCCGGACCAGCTCCCAGGTGGCCCGGCGGGCCTGCGGGTCGAGGCCGGCGGTGGGCTCGTCGAGGAAGACCAGCTCGGGGCGGCCGATCACGGCCATCGCGAGGGCGAGCCGCTGCTGCTGGCCGCCGGAGAGCCGGCGGTAGGCGGTGCGGCCGCAGCCGCCGAGCCCCAGCCGCTCGATCAGGACGTCCATGTCGAGGGGGTGGGCGTGCAGCCGGGCCACGTGCCGGAGCATCTCCTCCGCGCGGGCGCCGGAGTAGACGCCGCCGGACTGGAGCATCACGCCTATCCGGGGGCGCAGGGCCGCGGCCTCGCGGACCGGGTCGAGACCGAGGACGGACACCGAGCCGGAGTCCGGGCTCCGGTAGCCCTCACAGGTCTCGATCGTGGTCGTCTTCCCCGCGCCGTTGGGGCCGAGGACGGCGGTGACGCCCGCTCGGGCCGTCAGGTCCAGGCCGTCCACCGCGGTCTTGTCGCCGTACCGTTTCACCAGGGAGCGGACCTGGACCACGGGGTCACTTCGCATGGGCCCGAGTCTAGGGACGCGGCCGGGCGCCGAGGCGGCCGGGTCCGGAGATCTCCTCCTCACGGGGACGGTGCAACGGGAGCCAGCGCTCGGCGTACGCCACCGCGTCGGCCACCGGGAACAGACGTACGTCCGCCGCGCCCGCCCTGGTCCGGCGGATGCCCCGGTCGCGTTCGAAGTCGTGGCCCAGCTCGTCGAACCGGTCCGAGTCGATCGACACCTCGGTCACCACCTCCCAGCCGTCCGGACCCGGCCGGCCGACCTCGACCAGCGGCGCGGGCGTGCGGTACTCGGCCAGGTGGAAGCTGGTGCAGGTGTCGTAGCCCGCGCCGAGCAGGAGTACCCGGGCGCCCGCCCGCTCCAGCCGGGCCAGCGGGCTGCGTTCACCGAGGCGGCAGTCGGGGGCGTGGTCGGCGAGGAGCGCGGCCGCGGCCGGGCCGATCGCCGCGAACGACGTCTGGGGGTGCGCGCTGCGCAGGGCGCCCGGCCAGGTCCGTACCGTCTCGGGGATCACGCCGACCCCGCGGGAGGGCGTGATCGCGGGGTCGTAGGCGGGCATGGTCACCCGTATGGGCTCCCACCACTCCTCGGGCACCGGCGGACGGGCCCAGAGCGCGGGATCCGAGAGGTCACCGGTCTGGGTGGGCACGACCAGGGTGCCGTCCGGACCGAGCGCGTCGAGCAGCGCCCGGACCACCGTGACCGCGCCTCCGCAGACCCAGCCGAGCGCGCTGAGCGAGGAGTGCACGAGGAGGGTCTCGCCGGGTTCGACACCGGCGGCGCGCAGGTCCGCCGCCAGGCCGGCGCGGGTGACGAGCGGGCCGGTGGGAGGGGTTGTCGGCATGGTGTGGCAGTCTTCCGGAGCCGCTCGCGCGGCGCCACCGACTTGATCGATCAATGATCGTTTCCCCAGGTCAGCTTAGGTTTACCTAAGTGATGCACGGCACCGGCCGCCCGTCCGGGCGCGGCTTGCCCCTGTCTGAGGAATTACGCAACAATGGCGTTGTGAAAAACGTCGGCGAGGCTCCGCAGGAGGAACTCGCGACCGGTGAGCGGTCCACCCGCAACCGTGTCGCGCGCTCCATCCTGTCCCACGGCCCGTCCACGGTCGCCGACCTCGCCGGGCGCCTCGGCCTCACCCAGGCCGCCGTCCGTCGGCACCTCGACGCACTGGTCGGCGACGACGTCGTGCAGCCCCGCGAGCAGCGCGTCTACGGCGCGCGCACGCGCGGGCGCCCCGCCAAGGTGTTCGCTCTGACGGACTGCGGCCGGGACGCGTTCGACCAGTCCTACGACAAGCTCGCCATGGACGCGCTCCACTGGATCGCCGACCAGGAGGGCGGGGAGCAGGCCGTCGCCGCTTTCGCCCGGGCCCGGGTCGCCTCCGAGGCCGGCGCCTACCGCCGGGCCGTCGAGGCCGCGGACCCCGAGGACAGGACCGAAGCCCTGGCCAAGGCCCTGAGTGCCGACGGGTACGCTGCTACGGCGCGCAGCGCGCCCCACCCGCACCAGGGAGAGCAGCTCTGCCAGCACCACTGCCCGGTAGCGCATGTCGCCGAGCGGTTCCCGCAGCTCTGCGAGGCCGAGACCGAGCTCTTCGCCGAGCTGCTCGGCACACACGTCCAGCGGCTGGCCACCATCGCCCACGGCGACGGCGTCTGCACGACGTTCATCCCCAGAATTCCCCACACAGCCACCGACACCGCATCTGCACGTACCGCCGGGAGGAACCCCGCATGACGCTCCCCATCGAGGAGACCGCCCACCCCGAGCTCGAGGGTCTGGGTAACTACGAATACGGCTGGGCCGACTCCGACGTGGCCGGTGCCTCTGCCAAGCGCGGTATCAACGAGGACGTCGTCCGCGACATCTCGGCCAAGAAGAACGAGCCGGAGTGGATGACCAAGCTCCGTCTCAAGGGCCTGCGCCTGTTCGAGAAGAAGCCCATGCCGAACTGGGGCTCGGACCTGTCCGGCATCGACTTCGACAACATCAAGTACTTCGTGCGCTCCACGGAGAAGCAGGCGGAGTCCTGGGAGGACCTGCCCGAGGACATCAAGAACACGTACGACAAGCTCGGCATCCCCGAGGCGGAGAAGCAGCGCCTCGTCGCGGGCGTCGCGGCCCAGTACGAGTCCGAGGTCGTCTACCACCAGATCCGTGAGGACCTGGAGGAGCAGGGCGTCATCTTCCTCGACACCGACACCGCCCTGAGGGAGCACCCCGAACTCTTCAAGGAGTACTTCGGCACGGTCATCCCGGTCGGCGACAACAAGTTCGCGTCGCTGAACACCGCGGTGTGGTCCGGCGGCTCCTTCATCTACGTGCCGAAGGGCGTGCACGTGGAGATCCCGCTCCAGGCCTACTTCCGTATCAACACGGAGAACATGGGCCAGTTCGAGCGGACGCTGATCATCGTCGACGAGGACGCCTACGTCCACTACGTCGAGGGCTGTACGGCCCCGATCTACAAGTCGGACTCCCTGCACTCCGCGGTCGTCGAGATCATCGTCAAGAAGGGCGCCCGCTGCCGCTACACGACCATCCAGAACTGGTCGAACAACGTCTACAACCTGGTCACCAAGCGCGCCGTGGCGTACGAGGGCGCGACCATGGAGTGGATCGACGGCAACATCGGTTCCAAGGTCACCATGAAGTACCCGGCCGTCTACCTGATGGGCGAGCACGCCAAGGGCGAGACGCTCTCCATCGCCTTCGCGGGCGAGGGGCAGCACCAGGACGCCGGCTCCAAGATGGTCCACATGGCGCCGAACACCTCCTCCAACATCGTCTCCAAGTCGGTGGCGCGCGGCGGCGGCCGTACCTCCTACCGCGGCCTGGTCGAGATCGGCGAGGGCGCGCCCGGCTCCAAGTCGAACGTGCTGTGCGACGCCCTGCTCGTCGACACGATCTCCCGCTCCGACACCTACCCGTACGTCGACGTCCGCGAGGACGACGTGTCCATGGGCCACGAGGCGACCGTCTCCAAGGTCTCCGATGACCAGCTGTTCTACCTGATGAGCCGCGGCCTGACCGAGTTCGAGGCCATGGCGATGATCGTGCGCGGCTTCGTCGAGCCCATCGCGAAGGAGCTGCCCATGGAGTACGCGCTGGAGCTCAACCGGCTGATCGAGCTGCAGATGGAAGGCGCGGTCGGCTGACGCGCCGTCGGATCAGCAGCTAGCGGCCCGCCTCCCCGGGCGGGCCGAGGTTCGAAACGTAGGAAGAGAGCAGACCGACAGCCATGGCTGAGGCTCAGAACATCCCGGTGGGCTCCACCACCGCCGGCGCGGTGGCCGTTGCCGCCGAGTCGACCGTCGCCACGCGCATGAGCGCGCCCCCGTCCTTCGACGTGGCGGACTTCCCGGTCCCGCACGGCCGTGAGGAGGAGTGGCGGTTCACCCCGCTGGAGCGGCTGCGCGGGCTGCACGACGGCACCGCCGTCGCGAGCGACGGCGGCCTGAAGGTCGACGTGCAGGCCCCCGAGGGCGTCACCGTCGAGGGCGTCGGCCGCGACGACGCGCGCCTCGGCAGGGCGGGCACCCCCGTGGACCGCATCGCCGCCCAGGCCTACTCGGCGTTCGAGCGGGCCGGCGTGATCACCGTCCCCAAGGAGACGGTCCTCGCCGAGCCGATCCGGATCGCCGTGCACGGCGAGGGCGGCACCGCCTTCGCCCACCAGGTGATCGAGCTGGGCGCCTTCGCCGAGGCCGTCGTCGTCATCGACCACACCGGTGACGCCGTCCTCGCGGCCAACGTCGACTACGTCCTCGGTGACGGCGCCAAGCTGACCGTCGTCTCCGTCCAGGACTGGGACGACAAGGCCGTGCACGTGGCCCAGCACAACGCCCTCGTCGGCCGGGACGCGAGCTTCAAGTCGGTCGTCGTCACCTTCGGCGGCGACGTCGTCCGCCTCCACCCGCGCGTCTCCTACGCCGGCACCGGCGGCGAGGCCGAGCTGTTCGGGCTGTACTTCACGGACGCCGGCCAGCACCAGGAGCACCGCCTCCTGGTCGACCACAACGTCCCGCACTGCAAGTCGAACGTCGTCTACAAGGGCGCGCTCCAGGGCGAGGGCGCCCACGCCGTCTGGATCGGCGACGTGCTCATCGAGGCCAAGGCCGAGGGCACCGACACCTACGAGATGAACCGGAACCTGGTCCTCACGGACGGCGCCCGGGTCGACTCGGTGCCGAACCTGGAGATCGAGACCGGCGAGATCGTCGGCGCCGGCCACGCCTCCGCGACCGGCCGCTTCGACGACGAGCAGCTGTTCTACCTGATGGCCCGCGGTATCCCGGCCGACGAGGCCCGCCGTCTCGTCGTCCGCGGCTTCTTCGCCGAGCTGGTCCAGCAGATCGGTGTCGACGACATCCAGGAGCGGCTCCTCGCGAAGATCGACGAGGAGCTGGAGACTGTGACTGGATCCGGCCGATGACCACCTACGTACGCGCCTGCGGGCTGAGCGAGCTGGAGGACGACACCCCGAAAAGGGTGGAGCTCGACGGCACGCCGGTCTCGGTCGTGCAGACCGAGGGCGAGGTGTTCGCCATCCACGACATCTGCTCGCACGCGAACGTCTCGCTCTCCGAGGGCGAGGTGGAGGACTGCCAGATCGAGTGCTGGCTGCACGGCTCCGCGTTCGACCTCAGAACCGGCAAGCCGTCCGGTCTTCCCGCGACGCGCCCCGTCCCCGTATACCCCGTAAAGATCGAAGGGGACGACGTGCTCGTCTCCCTCTCCCAGGAGTCCTGAGGCACCCATGGCAACGCTTGAAATCCACGACCTGCACGTCACCGTCGAGGCCGACAACGCCACGAAGGAGATCCTCAAGGGCGTCGACCTCACCGTGAAGCAGGGCGAGACGCACGCCATCATGGGCCCGAACGGCTCCGGCAAGTCGACCCTCGCCTACTCCCTCGCGGGTCACCCGAAGTACACGATCACCGGCGGCACCGTCACCCTCGACGGCGAGGACGTCCTGGAGATGTCCGTCGACGAGCGCGCCCGCGCGGGCCTGTTCCTGGCGATGCAGTACCCGGTCGAGGTCCCCGGCGTCTCGGTCTCCAACTTCCTGCGCACCTCCGCCACCGCCATCCGCGGCGAGGCCCCCAAGCTCCGCACCTGGGTGAAGGAGGTCAAGGAGGCCATGCAGCGCCTCAACATGGACCCCGCCTTCGCCGAGCGCAACGTCAACGAGGGCTTCTCCGGCGGTGAGAAGAAGCGCCACGAGATCCTCCAGCTGGAGCTGCTCAAGCCGAAGATCGCGATCCTCGACGAGACGGACTCCGGTCTGGACGTCGACGCGCTGCGCATCGTCTCCGAGGGCGTGAACCGCGTCCGCGAGACCGGTGAGGTCGGCACCCTGCTGATCACCCACTACACGCGCATCCTGCGCTACATCAAGCCCGACCACGTGCACGTGTTCGCGAACGGCCGTATCGCCGAGTCCGGCGGCCCGGAGCTCGCCGACCAGCTCGAGTCCGAGGGCTACGACAAGTACGTGAAGGGTGGCGCATCCGCGTGACACAGCTGCCGGGCCTCCTCGACACCGAGGCGATCCGCAAGGACTTCCCCATCCTGGACCGCCAGGTCCACGACGGTAAGAAGCTCGTGTACCTGGACAACGCGGCGACCTCGCAGAAGCCGCGCCAGGTGCTGGACGCCCTGAGCGAGTACTACGAGCGCTACAACGCCAACGTCCACCGCGGTGTGCATGTGCTCGCCGAGGAGGCCACGGCGCTGTACGAGGGCGCGCGCGACAAGGTCGCCGCTTTCATCAACGCGCCCTCGCGCGACGAGGTGATCTTCACCAAGAACGCCTCCGAGTCGCTGAACCTCGTGGCGAACATGCTCGGCTGGGCCGACGAGCCCTACCGGGTGGACGCCGAGACCGAGATCGTCATCACGGAGATGGAGCACCACTCCAACATCGTGCCGTGGCAGCTGCTCGCGCAGCGCACGGGCGCGAAGCTGAAGTGGTTCGGGCTGACCGACGACGGCCGGCTCGACCTGTCCAACATCGACGAGATCATCACCGAGAAGACGAAGATCGTCTCCTTCGTGCTGGTCTCCAACATCCTCGGCACGGTCAACCCCGTCGAGGCGATAGTGCGCCGGGCGCAGGAGGTCGGCGCCCTGGTCTGCATCGACGCCTCGCAGGCCGCGCCGCACATGCCGCTGGACGTGCAGGCCCTCCAGGCCGACTTCGTGGCCTTCACCGGCCACAAGATGTGCGGTCCGACGGGCATCGGCGTGCTCTGGGGCCGCCAGGAGCTGCTGGAGGACCTGCCTCCCTTCCTCGGCGGCGGCGAGATGATCGAGACGGTGTCGATGCACTCGTCGACGTACGCCCCCGCCCCGCACAAGTTCGAGGCGGGCACCCCGCCGATCGCCCAGGCGGTCGGCCTCGGCGCGGCGATCGACTACCTCAACTCCATCGGCATGGACAAGATCCTCGCCCATGAGCACGCGATCACCGAGTACGCGGTGAAGCGGCTCACGGAGGTGCCTGACCTGCGGATCATCGGCCCGGCCACGGCCGAGGAGCGGGGTGCGGCGATCTCCTTCACGCTCGGCGACATCCACCCGCACGACGTGGGCCAGGTGCTCGACGAGCAGGGCATCGCGGTCCGGGTCGGCCACCACTGTGCCCGTCCGGTCTGCCTGCGCTACGGAATTCCCGCGACCACCCGAGCGTCGTTCTATCTGTACTCCACCCCGGCCGAGATCGACGCCCTGGTCGACGGCCTGGAGCACGTACGGAACTTCTTCGGCTGAGGGGACGAGCGATCGCATGAAGCTGGACTCGATGTACCAGGAAGTCATCCTGGACCACTACAAGCACCCGCACGGCCGGGGCTTGCGGGACGGTGACGCCGAGGTGCACCACGTGAACCCGACGTGCGGCGACGAGATCACCCTGCGAGTGAAGTACGACGGCACGACCGTCGAGGACGTGTCGTACGAGGGCCAGGGCTGTTCGATCAGCCAGGCATCGGCCTCCGTGCTGAACGACCTCCTGGTCGGCAAGGACCTCTCGGACGCGCGGAAGATCCAGGAGACCTTCCTGGAGCTGATGCAGTCCAAGGGGAAGATCGAGCCGGACGACGCGATGGAGGAGGTGCTGGAGGACGCGGTCGCGTTCGCCGGTGTCTCCAAGTACCCCGCACGGGTCAAGTGCGCCCTCCTCAGCTGGATGGCGTGGAAGGACGCGACGGCCCAGGCGCTGGGCGCCGACGCCGACGTCGAAAGGAAGACGGCATGAGCGAGACCCTGGAGATGAAGCCGGCCTCCGAGGAGGAGGTCCGCGAGGCCCTGTACGACGTCGTCGACCCCGAGCTGGGCATCGATGTCGTCAACCTCGGCCTCATCTACGGCATTCACATCGACGACGCGAACATCGCGACGATCGACATGACCCTGACCTCCGCGGCCTGTCCGCTGACGGACGTCATCGAGGACCAGGCCAAGTCCGCGACGGACGGCATCGTCAACGAACTCCGCATCAACTGGGTCTGGATGCCCCCGTGGGGCCCCGACAAGATCACCGACGACGGCCGCGAGCAGCTGAGGGCGCTCGGCTTCAACGTCTGAGATGTGACAGGGGTGTGGGGCCCCCCGGATGTTTGAATAGCCCGGGGGCAAACCCCAAGGGCAGGTGGGGGCAGCGGGGTTAAGACCTGCCCGTTTGCAAGCGGTAGCCCGTAGGCATAC